>NZ_JAVRHY010000005.1:0-281464 GCF_031846305.1 Spectribacter acetivorans | reverse complement strand
ATGTTTGTGAACCGTACCCCCGGACCGCTTGTCCCCCGGTCAGCGCCGCAGCGCTGACCGGGGGATTCCCGCCCGACCGCCGGGGCATGAATCGGGCCGTGCCGACAGGACGTCGTGTCCTGAACGGCACTAAACGGGCCATCCGTGGCCCGTTTACCCGATGCCCCGGCGATCGGGCGGCAAGCGCTAACGGGCGGGAAGAGGCGACCCCACCCGGCTATGGCACCTCTTCATTCCCGTCGGGACGAGCTGAGCACTGCAGGGCGGCGAGGTTCCCGGCCCGCCAGGGGCGCGCCCGGGACGGGCGCGCGGTTTTCGCCGGCACACGGAGGTGCCGTCGAAACACCCCCTCGCCGACCGAAGCGCACAGGGCATCCTGCCTCGAACCCCGTTCGAGGCAGGACTCGCCCGCCGGGAGCGTTTCTTTGGTGACTTTCTTGTCGCACAAGAAAGACACCCGGCCCGCGTCAGCGGGGCGGAATCTTCTTCTGTCCCAGAACCCTGGAAACGCCGCGTTACCGGCAAGCTCCGATGCCACCCAGAAGAAGTGCGACCATATCTCCATGCACATCGCTCTATACCAACCCGAAATCCCGCCCAACACCGGCAACGTCATCCGCTTGTGCGCCAATCTGGGCGCCACGCTGCACTTGATCGAGCCGCTGGGGTTCGAACTGGATGACGCCCGCCTGCGCCGGGCCGGCCTGGACTATCGGGAACTGGCCTGCCTGCGGACCTGGCCCGGCCTGGAAAGCCTGCGCACCGCCCTGCCGGACCACCGGTTGCTGGCCTGCTCGACCCGCGGCCGGCAGCGCTACGACCAGGTTCATTACGGGCCGGACGACCTTCTCCTGTTCGGGCCGGAAACCCGGGGGCTACCGGATACGCTGCTATCGACCATGCCACCGGCACAGGTTCTGCGCATTCCCATGCGGCCGGGCAATCGCAGTCTGAATCTGTCGAATGCGGTATCGGTGATCGCCTTCGAGGCCTGGCGGCAGGCCGATTTCGACGGTGCGGGTCTGACGCCTGATTGATTGCATTATCATCGTTCCATGAACGCGACACCGCAGACAGGTATCCGGGTATTGCTGGTCGACGACCACGCAGTGGTGCGGGCCGGCTACGGGCGGTTGCTCAAGAGCGCGCCGGATATCGTGGTCGCCGGCGAAACCGATACCGGCGAATCGGCCTATCAGCTGGTCAGTCAGACGCATTTCGACGTGGTGGTGATGGACCTGTCACTGCCAGGCATGAGCGGCATAGAGGCCTGTTCGCGCATCCGCAAGCGCCGTCCCGACACCCGGGTGCTGGTGTTTTCGGTGCACGAGGAAGAGATCTTCGTGAAACGGGCGCTGCAAGCCGGGGCGGATGGTTACCTCACCAAGCGCGCGGTGGCCGAGGTGCTGGTGGACGCGGTGCGCGAGGTTGCGGTCGGCAAGCGCTATCTCGACCCCAATCTCGCCATGGCCGGTGCCGGCGTCGATCCGCTGGCCTGCCTGTCGCGGCGGGAGTTCGAGATATTCCGGCTGCTGGCCGAGGGCCATGCGGTGCCGGACATCGCCAACGCGCTGTTCCTGAGTCCGAAGACTGTGTCCAACCACGCCAGCCGTATCCGCACTAAGCTGGATGCCGGTTCGGCGGCGGATCTGACCCGGCTGGCGATCCGTCGCGGCGTGATCGCCGCCTGACCGGTGGCTGCCGGCCGCCACGGACCGCGCCGATCGCCCCGGCTGGGTCTGCGGGCGCGGTTGATGCTGTTCATCACCCTGCTGCTGGCAATGGTCCTGCTGGCCGCTACCGCCCTGGTGATCCAGAACGCGCGCATCGCAGTCAGCGACGAAACCGAAGCCACCGTGTCGCTGGCCGCGGCACTGCTGGGGCGCACCCTGCCCCGGCATACCGACAGCAACAACCTGTTGCGCCAGTTCACCCCCGGGGAACAACTGCGTCACCTGTGTCTGCGGCTGATTCTGCCGCGCACCCCCGCCCCGACCTGCTCGGATACCACGCCGCCCGGCACGCCGGCCTGGTTCTCTGCGCTGACCCGCCCGGAACAGGCGGCCGAGACCGTGCTCGATATCGAGGGCCAGCCCGGGCGCATCCTGATTCATGCCGATCCGGCAGACGAGATTGCCGAAGCCTGGCGTGACGTGCGCGGCCTGCTGGTGCTGATTCTCCTGTTCTATGCGGTCTCGCTGGCAGCCGTATTCCGTTCGCTGGGCCGTATCACCCGACCGGTCGAGACCATTGGCGCCGCGCTGGCCGGGGTCGAGCACGGCGAGTTCGAGCGCCGCCTGCCGGCGTTCGACATGCCCGAGTTCGACCGTCTTGCCGCCCGTTTCAACCTGATGGTGGCCACGCTGGAACGCACCCGCGACGAGAACCAGCGCCTGCACCGCCATTCGCTGCGCATCCAGGAAACCGAGCGCCAGCGGCTGGCCCGTGAGCTGCACGACGAGCTGGGTCAAAGTCTCACCGCGATCCGCGCGGATGTGGGCGGTATTCTCGCCCGCGAGGACAGCCTGCCGGCGGACGTGGCGGAATCGGCCCGGGCGATCAGCGACGTGGCCGGCCGCATCTATGACCAGGCCCGCAGCATGATGCGCCGGTTGCGCCCGCCCGGTCTCGACGAACTGGGTCTGGCCCCGGCGCTGGAGGAAACCGTGGCCGGCTGGCAGCGACAGAATCCGGACATCACGTATCACCTGACACCCGCCAGCGACCTGTCCGGCCTGGACCCGGAGATCGCCATCCACGTGTTCCGTATCGTGCAGGAGGCGCTGACCAACGCCCACCGGCACGCCTCACCCGAAACCATCCGTATCCGGCTGGCGGGCGAGGCGGAACAGGTGACGGCCACCATCGAGGACGATGGCGACGGGTTCGACCCGGCGCGCATGTCCACCGGCGTGGGCATCTCCGGCATGCGTGAGCGGGCCGAACTGCTGGGCGGGCAGTTGCAGATCGACAGCCGGCCCGGACGCGGCACCCGGGTTCACGCCAGCCTGCCACGCACCCCACCGAAAAATCGGGAAGTATTCCCATTGAGCGACTAGCAGCCCCGGTCGACGATGCTCCCTCACGTCATACTCATAAATCGCCAAGGGGAGACATCCGGATGCCAAACGCCACACGGAGGCTGGCACTTGCGTCGGTACTGATTGCCGCGAGTGCCGGGGCGCAAGCGCAGAACAAGCAGGAGGAACTGGAGCAGGTCGACGTCATCAGCACCACCCCGTTCGAGGGCAGCGAAGTCGACGCCAACCGCTACCCGGCCAACGTGCAGTCCAGCACGGCCGAGGACATCGAACGCACCGACCCGGTCAACATGGTCGAGTTCCTGAACACCGAGCTGGGAAGCGTCCACATCAATGATGCCGTGAACAACCCGTTCCAGCCCGACCTCAAGTACCGCGGCTACGTCGCCTCGCCGCTGCTGGGACTGCCCCAGGGCATCTCCGTGTATCAGGACGGCGTGCGCGTCAATGAACCCTTCGGCGACACCGTCAACTTCGACCTGATTCCCCAGGCGGCGATCGCCGATATCGATCTGCTACCCGGCTCCAATCCACTGTTCGGCCTCAACACCCTGGGCGGTGCGCTCAACATCAAGACCAAGACGGGCTTTTCTCATCCCGGCCTGCAGGCCGAGGCCTACGGCGGCGACTTCGGGCGTTACGGCGGCCACGTCTCGGTGGGCGGCAACAGCGGCAACTTCGGCTGGCTGTTTCTGGTGCAGGGCATGGAAGAGGACGGCTGGCGCGACTTCTCGGATTCCGAGGTCCTGCAGCTGTTCTCCAAGCTCAGCCACATCGACGCAGGCGGGGAAACCCATCTGTCGATCACCGCTGCCGACAACACCCTGCGCGGCAACGGCGCCGTGCCGCGGCGGCTGGCCGAAGAGCGCGGCCGCGAGCAGGTCTTTACCTATCCGGATGAAACTTCGCCGGAAATGCTGATGGTCAACCTGCGCGGGGTGCGCGATCTCGACGACCGGATGTCGCTGGCCTGGGGCGGCTACTACCGCAAGAGCGACATCGACACCTTCAACGGTGACGGCAGCGAATTCGAGGACTGCGCCGAGGAACTCCCGGCCCAGGCCGGCAACCTCTGCGAAGAAGAAGAGGGCTCGGATGAACCGCCCGAGGTGGTGGAAGATCCCAACGGCGAGCCGATCCCGGCCGGCGCCGACACCCTGGGCGGCACCCAGAACACCTCCAGCAACGAGCAGGAGGGCTGGGGCGTGAACCTGCAGCTAAAGACACCGGGCCTGATCGGCGGCGAACTCACCACCGGCCTGACCTATGATGCCGGCGACAGCGACTTCGCGTCGCAGCAGGAAGTGGCCCGGCTGACCGCCGAGCGCGGCACCGTGGGCAGCGGCTTCTTCGTGGGCGAGTCATTCACCCGGGTCAACGTGGACAACAGCAATATCGGCGCCTTCTTCCTGCATCGCGCCCCGCTGACACCGGACCTGGAATGGACGCTGGGCGGCCGCTTCAACCGCACCGAGATCACGCTCAACGACCGGACCCCGGCGTTTGCCACCGAGCCCGGCAACAGCCTGGACGGCGACCACCACTTCTCCCGCCTGAACATGACCAGCGGTCTGGCCTGGGAAGTGTCGCGCCAGCTGACCTTCTTCGGCAGCGTGGGGCAGTCCTCACGGGCCCCGTCCCCGCTGGAACTGACCTGCGCCAATCCCGAGGCGCCGTGCCGCCTGCCCAACGGCTTCGTGGATGATCCGCCGCTGGAGCAGGTGGTGGCCACCACCATCGAGGTCGGTGCCCGCGGCGGCACTCGCAACCTGGCCTGGCGTACCGCGGCATTCCACGCCGTCAACGAGGACGACATCATCTTCATCTCGGCCGGCAACCGTTTCGAGGGCTTCTTCGACAACGTCGGCGACACCCGCCGGCAGGGCGTGGAGCTGGGCATGGAATGGCGGGTGATGCCCACCGTGCGGCTGAGTGCGGACTACACCTATCTCAATGCCGAATTCCGTGACAGCTTCCGCGTGAACTCCCCCAATCATCCCAACCGCGAGCCGAACCCCGCCGAGCCGGATGAAGGCCAGGCGGCTGAAAGTGCCCAGCAGGTCAACTCGGGCGACCGGCTGCCGCTGGTGCCCGAGCACATCTTCAAGCTGGGTGCCGACTGGGAAGCCAGCGACCGGCTACGGTTGGGCGTGGACGTGGTCGGCAACGGCGACCAGATCTTTCGCGGCGACGAATCCAATACCGACAGCGAGACCATCGACGGCTTCGCCATCGTCAACCTTCGCGGCGAGATATCGGTTACCAGTGCGGTTTCCCTGTTTGCCCGGGTCAACAACGTGTTCGACACCGATTACGAGACGTTCGGGGTGTACGGCGAATCGGATGAAGTCCTGGACGGGCCGCAGTTCGAGGACGCCTTCCGTTTCATCGGTCCCGGCGCGCCGCGTGGCATCTGGGGCGGCGTCCGGGTGGCGTTGTAATCACGCCTGGTGTCTCCCTGTCCTGTGTTGAAGCGCCCCGCCCCGGCGGGGTTGTTTCATGCCCGGCGCTCGGCCGGCGGCTGACTGGTCAGGTGCAGGATGGTCTGGCGGATATCCGGCCCGAGCAGTTGCAGGGCGTGTTCGGCCAGCACCCGCATTTGCGGGTCAATGCGCAGGGAACCACCGTTACCGGTGAGCAGTCCGTCGCGCTGCAGCGTTTGCAGATGATTGCGGAACAACCGCAGATCGAAGAACTCGGGGCTGTTACGGCCGGTGAGAATGGCCATGCGTTCGGCCATAAGCTGGCACTGGCGCTCGAAGGCGCCGCGCTCGATATGGCCGCTGTCGAGACTGTTGGCCAGCAGCACCGCGGTCATGCCGTAACGCTCCAGGGTTTCGCGCATGATGCGCGCCAGGCTGATCAGGGCCGCGAATTCGCGGGTCCCAACCGCCGGGCGCCGCAGGTCGCCGGTGTTTCCGTCCTCGGTCAACAAACCCACCGTGAGCATGCCGTCGAGCGCCGTATCCAGCGCCGGCGCCACCCCGTCCGCCGGCCAGCGCAGGAACAGCTCCGCGGCCAGTAGCGGATAGAGCGCTTCGGCGTCGCGCAACACGGCGGCCCGCGAACAGGTCTCGGAATGGGCGAAGAAATTGGCCAGCAACGACGGCAGCGCGAACAGATGCATCACGTTGTTGCGGGTATAGGTCAGCAGCACCGCGTCGCGATCAGCCAGTGTGAGCACATCGCCCCAGGCATGGGGGTGACGTTGCAATCGCACCAGCGGCTCGGCCTCGGCCAGCAGCGCCGCGCCGTCAGCCGACGGCAGGCGGACATCCGGGCTGTAGGGACAGGCCCGTGCCAGCGCCAGCAGCGCTTCCACCCCATGGATCAGCTCGTGTTCGGCCACGGCCTTCTGCGGGCTGCCCAGCAGGATCAGCGATACCAGCCCGGCCGCGTTGAGCGACGCCGTTGCATTGATTCGCACCATCACCGTTTCGGCCACGTCGTCAACGAAACCGGCCAGCCAGTCGGGGCGCGAGGGACCGGGCACCGTCGGGAGTTGGTCGCGCCAGCCGGGCCGGTGGCGGTCGGCCCACTGATCCAGGCGCAGCGGTTCGCCGAACGAGATGTGCGCCCGCCCGTATTTGCGGGACAACACCTTGCGGCTGCTGCGCAACAACCCGCGCACGGACTCCCCCTTCTTCGGGCGGGTGCCGCTGAGCTCCTCGAAGTAGCTGTTGACCTCCATCACCCGGTCATAGCCGATGTAGACCGGCACCAGCGCCACCGGACGCTCCGGATGATGCAGCAGGCCACCGGCCACCATCGCCAGCATGCCGGTCTTGGGCGGTAACAGCCGGCCGGTGCGACTGCGCCCGCCCTCGGGATAGAACTTCATCGGCTGCCCCCGGCCGATGAGCACGTCCACGTAGCTGCGGAAAACCGCGGTGTAGAGCTTGTCGCCCCGGAAACTGCGGCGCAGGTAGAACGCCCCGCAGCGCCGCAGCAGACCGCCGACCGGCCAGAAGTCCAGATTGATGCCGGCGGCAATCTGCGGCAGGGCGAACCCCTCCTGGTAGAGGATGTAGGACACCAGCAGATAGTCCATGTGGCTTCGGTGCGAGGGCAGATACACCAGCGAGGCATCATGGGCGGTATCGCGCAGCCGCTGCAGATGCGCCACCTCGACCCCGTCGTAGATGCGATGCCACAGCCAGGACAGCACCCGCAGCATGAAGCCGATGGCGATGTTGGAGTAGTCGGCGGCGATCTCGTCGGCGCAGGATCGTGCCCGGGCCCGGATGGCGGCGACGCTGACGTTCTCGGCCCGGGCGGTACGTTCGATCACGGCCCGCACTTCCGGGTCGGCCAGCACCGAATTGATCACCTGGCCGCGATGGGACAGTGCCGGGCCCAGCGTGGCCGCGCGCTGTCGCCGGAAATGCACCCGCAGCACCCGGGAGAGCTTGCGCACCGCCACCTCGGGGGCCACATCCCGGCCGGCGAAGGCGCTGTAATCCAGCGGCTGCCCGAAGTGCAGCAGCGTATTGCGCCCCTGGGCCAGGATGATCAGCAGCTTGCGCAGCCGGCCGGGGCGTTCCGTATCCGCAAACAGGATGCGGAACAGCGAGGTCTCCTTGACCGGGTTCTGTCCCCAGAAAATGGATACCGGCACGATCTGGACACCGGATGCCGGTGCCTCCATGCCCTGCTGGATCATCCGCTGCCAGACCGCCCGCCCGCGCCCGGCGGCTTCGGGCAGGGCCAGCACCACCGCCCGGTCATCCGCGGGCAGCCGGTGGCGGACCGGATGCGGCCGCGGCAGGCCGTGGCCGGCTACCGCCATCTCCAGCGCCAGCCAGTCGCTCAGGCCGGCGCCGGCCAGCACGTAACAGATGCGCCGCTGGTCATCCAGCGCCAACTCGTTCAGATCGGTAGGCGTCACCCGGGGGCGGACCCAGGCCCGCAGCGGCCAGCGCACCAGACCCACGAACAGCAACAGGACGCGACCGAAAAACGCGCGCATCTCTAACGCTCCGGCTGGCGCACGAGCAGCCGCACCAGGCGGCGAACACCGACGCCGATCGCCCGGGCAAAACGGGCGGGCCAACCCCGATGCTCGGCGCGACGGGTCTCCTCGGCAGTGGCCAGTTCCGGCGCCCAGCGCAGCTTGAGCTTGGCCAGGGCATTGCGATCAGCCTCGCAGAAGGCGCGAAAGATCGCATTCCAGGGCCGGTTCCAGGGCCGGCCGCGATGCACCCGGGCCACGAAATCCACCAGACAGGGCTGGCCGTCGGCACGCAGCAGGATATTGCCCGAGCCACGCAGATCGCCGTGCGCCACCCCCCGTGCATGGACGTCGGCCAGCAGCCTTTCCAGGCGCTCGTGCGCCGCGGGTGTGGGTTGCGACCGTGACCATTTGGGCGCCGGCAGATACTCGATCAGGATGCCGAGCCCGTCCACCCGGCGATAACACCGGGGAATGCCATCGAGCCCGGCCAGCCGCTGCAGGGCGGTAGCCTCGCGATACACGAACAGCGGCGCGAACCACCGCATCAGCCAGGCACTGTCGGCGTAATCCTTGAACACCGCCTCGGCCTCGCCGGCGACCACTCGGGTCACGCTGGGCTGGGTGCCGCCGCCATCGCGAAAGCGCTCCCGCGCGTGGGCCTGTAGCTGTTCACGATTGAACGCGACCAACCGGTCGAAATCCGATGCCGCGCGGTCGCTGCCCGCCACCGGATTCAGTTGCCCGGAACCTCGCGCGGCGGCTTGCCGTCCGCCACCTTGGCCTCGCGATTCTGCAGATAGGCGGTGCGCACGAAGGCATAGGGGTCAAAGGCATTGCGCACGGTCTGCTCGAACCCCAGCAGGCTGGCGCGCAGATTCAGCAGGTACAGAACCTGCAGTGTCAGCTGGGTGGCGGTTTCGTCGATGTGGTTGGTGGGGTCGAGGAACCAGTCCACCACGTTGCCGGACAGATCACGCCCGGTGCTCGGCCCGAGCAAGGGCAGCATCAGATAGGCGCCCTGCCCCACACCCCAGACGCCCAGGGTCTGGCCGAAATCCTCGTCGCGCTCCGGCAGCCCCAGGTCCGCGGCCACATCGAACAGCCCGCCAATACCCATGGTGCTGTTGATCAGGAAGCGGGCACCGCCCGACAATGCGTGATGCACCTTGCCCTGGAAACCGTCATTGGCGGCGGTAACCGGCACCTTGAGATTGCCCAGCGCATTGCCGATGCCGCGGCGTACCGGCCTCGGCGTAACGTCCCGGTAGGTTCGGGCCACCGGGCTCAGGGCGTAATAGTCGAGGGTGTCGTTGAAGGCATAGACCTGCCGGTTGACCGGCTCCAGCGGATCCCAGGGATCCTCGGGTGGCGAATGGGCGCAGCCAGCAGCCAGGCCCACGGCCAGCATCAGAAACACGCATCTTGTCCGGGCAGTCATAAGAATCTCTCGTTATGGCGTCGGCGCCGCCAGCCAGCGCCGCGCCTACCTGTTACCGCGGTAGAAAGTGAACAACTCGTCGAAGTCGCGAGCGGGCACGAAGTCGAACGTGCGCGCGAAGCGGCTGCCGTCGAGCACCACCGCATACTTGAAGAAATCGGTGAGATACGCCGGGAACGAAAACCGGCCCAGCAGACCAGCCAGGGTGCGCGGCAGCACCGGCGGCAGCGAGGGCAGGAACAACCGCCGGCAACCCGCCAGCTCCAGGGCATCCTGATAGGCAACGTAGTCGTCGGGTGCCACGTTGTACACACCCGGCCGATTGCCCTTGAGGGCGGCGACCACCGCGTCGGCCAGGTCCTCCACGTGGATGAACTGCATCAGCGGCGAGAACCCGCTCAGGCAGGGCGCCACCGACTGGCCCAGCAGCCGGCTGATGGCGTTGGAAACGCCCGGGCCCGCCACGTTGCAGGGCCGCAGCACCGTCATGTGCAGTTCCGGATGCTTGTAGAGATAGATGTTGGCGAGGTTTTCCAGCTCCACCGCGTCCACCAGTTCGCGGTGCAGATTGGCCGCCTGCAGCGGGAAATCCTCGTCGATCAGAGAGGGATTGTTCGGTTCTGCCCCGTAGACGTGATAGGTGGACAGCACCATCACCTGCTCCACCCCGTACTTGCGCGCGAAGCGGAACAGCCGCTCGGTACCCACCACGTTGGCCGAGAAGCGCCGGCCGGCGTTGAGCTGGCTGGACTGGATGCGGCCCAGATGCAGGATGGCGTCGAACTGGTGTTCGCGGAACACGTCCTCGAAGGTGCGCTTGTTGAAATCGACCTCGTAGTCCACCGACTCCGGGTGCATGGCGTGCAGGCCACGGAAATCCACCCCCACCACGTCGTAGTCCCCGCGCAGGCGGTCCATCACCTGCTTGGCCAGGGCACCCGCCGCGCCGGTGACCATCACCTTGCCCCGCCGGCCCGCGGCCGGAATCGGCCGGCTGGCGGCGGCCGGTTGGCGGCGGGCCGGGGCCTTGCGCCGGGCGCGGGTCGCTTTCTGCTTGCTGTCTGCCATGGCGGTTACCGCTGCTGACGGCGGGCGGCCAGCCCCTGCTCGAGCAGATCTCGGATGGCATCCTTGACCTGCTCGACGCGGCGTTCGACCTCGCCTTCATTGCGGGCATCGTTGGGAAATTCCATCGGCGCCCCGAAACTGAGCGTGATCTTGGCCGGCAGCGGCAGCAGCGGCGCCAGCGGGAAGTAGGGCACGTTGAGCATCTTCGCCAGGGGCTTGATATTGGTCAGCGAGGGCATGGTCTCCTCGGCGCCGACTACCGCCACCGGCACGATCGGCGTCTGGTGTTCCATCGCCAGGTGCATGAAACCGTGACCGAAACGCTGTAGCTGGTAGCGCAGCCGGTAGGGCTTGCCGGAGCCGCGGATGCCCTCGGGAAACACGATGATGGCTTCCTCGCGTTCCAGCATCTTGGCGCAGTTGACCGGATCGCCGACCACACCGCCGAGCTGATTGATCAGGTTACCGAGAAACGGCACCGTCGGGAACCAACGCTCGACCATGGTGCGCGGCAGCCGGGCCCCGTGTTCGTTGGTGGCGATGGCGTAGGCCATCATCACCCCGTCCAGGGGCAGTTGTCCGCTGTGATTGCCGATCAGCAGCAGACGGCCGTCGGCGGGAATGTTTTCCAGCCCGCGCGCCTCGACCCGGAAGTAATCCTCGTACAGCCAGCGAATCGCCGAAAAGGCGATCTTGGCGGTGTCCAGATTCAGGCCCCAGGGATCGTAGCCGCAGGAACCGACGTTCTGGCGCGGCAGCGCGTCGATCATGGCGTCGATCTCCGGCGACACCGCGCGCGGCTTGATGTAGTTGCGGAATCGCATCCGGGTTTCGTCCCCTGCTACTGACCACCCGGCCCGGCCGGGCGCAACTGCTATGATCGCCAACCGATCTGGCACTCGAGCTTAGCACGGCATGGCGCAGCCCCCGGAATCTCAGGCGGTCCGACGACTGGCCGTCGACATGATCCACCCGGGCACCTTTCAGGCCCGCCGCCGCTTCTCGGAAACGGCGCTGGCGGAGCTGGCCCACTCGATCGGCGAATCCGGCGTGGTGCAACCGGTGGTGGTGCGCACACGCGGGGATGACGGCTACGAACTGCTGGCCGGCGAGCGCCGCTGGCGGGCCGCGCAACTGGCCGGCCTGCACGACCTGCCGGCGGTGGTACGCGACGACCTCACCGACGCCGAAGCCGCCATCCTGGGGCTGATCGAGAACCTGCAGCGGGAGTCACTGGGGCCGATGGAAACCGCCCGCGGTCTGGAAAGCCTGTGCCGCGAACACGGCCTCACCCACGACGGCGCGGCCGACCGCATCGGCAAGTCCCGCGCCTACGTCACCAACTATCTGCGTCTGCTCAAGCTTGAAGCCAGTGTGCAGACCGCCATCGACGACGGCGAACTGACGCTGGGCCACGCCAAGATCCTGGCCGGCATCCCCCCGGCGGAACAGCCGGTGTTCGCCCGCCACGCGGTCCGCCGGCGGCTGTCGGTACGGGCGCTGGAAACCGCCTGGCGCCGCTCACAGGCCCGCGACGACCAGCAGGTGGCCGGAGATGCCGGTGCCAGCAGAGAAATGGCGGAACTGGAGCGGGCCCTGTCCGAGCACCTGGGTAATGCCGTGCACATCCGCTACGACCCGGACCGCCGCAAGGGCGAGGTGCGGGTGACCTTCCACGACCTGGATGAATTCGACGGGCTGCTGCAGCGTTGGGGCTTCGACAAGGACTGACGCCGGCGCCGTAAGCGCTCATTCACAGTACAGATTACCGTAGGTCATTTTTTGACGCTATTATCATCCATCCATAAGGCATTGCTTATGATCTGCAGTGGCATAAAAATAGATGCGCAAAGCCAAGTATTATTCCGTTACAGTCAAGCTCCCTTCTGGAAAGCATGCGGCTGTGTTTGGCCACCTCGGCGAGCCCTGTCCCACGCTGACAGAATTCGCCCGAATCAGTCAGCGCCACGTCACTCTAAGCTCCAGCAAGGTCTATCTCGCACACCTTCTCCGCTTCGCTAACTGGCTAGTAGAGTCAGAGAACCTCGACGTCGGCGCCTTAAGACCCTTACCAAAACAGCGTCTTCGACAATTAGTTGAAAATTTCTTGCGGGAAAGCTTTAGCTGCCGCATCCGGGATGGCCTTGGTGGCCGCAAGCTCGTGGTTTCGAGGGCATCCAACCAATCTGGCGTATCCACCGCTCTCGCCGCATTAAAACTGTTTTTCCGCTTGGGCTATAAGCAGGCGTGGGTTAGGTCAGACAACCCCCTCGGCCTAGTCACCATCGGGAACGATCAAAAAACAGCGATCTCCGACTACGAATGCATCCCTTCTTCAAAGGGAAGCATGCCCCAAAAGAGTGGCGTGGTGCCGCCACCGGTGAAACGACACACACTCACTGCCTCGTACTTGGTAGTTCAGGGCAAAGACTGGGTTCCGCAGATACTCGATGATGATGACTTTCCGTCTCGGATTTACTCTGCGGGCGAATCCTATGGGTGGAACTTGCGGGACCGACTGGTTACCCGTTTGCTGTTCGAAAGCGGCGCCCGAGTATCGGAAATTTGCTCACTCACGATAAGTGACTGGTCAATATCCGAATATCGGACTGAAGCCAGTTGCAAGAACAAAGGCTCTGGCAATGTTCGGGATAAGTGGATCCGCTTTAGCCATCAGACAGAGCGACTAATGACTAAATACATAAAGCAGGAACGCGCCTCGCTCTGCAATCAGGATGGCAGCCACCACTATAAGTTTTTAAAAACACTACCCTCTGAAGTTGCAAGAACAACACCGATATTTATAACTCGGCAAAAATCCGGATTAACGGCGGATACATATCGATCAACAACATGGTATCCCCTATGCCGCCATGCCGGCATCAAAGCACGAGTGCATCAAATCCGACATTGGTACGTTACTCGAGCAATCAATTTAATCTATCGAAGCAAGCTGAGCGAAACCGAAAGAGAAAGAAGGATTCAGCATTTAATTAGCTATATGGGCTGGCGTTCCGGCAAGAAAACCATGGAAGCGTATGAGCATTTTTTCAATGCAAGAGAGCATCATGAGTTGCAGGATGAATTGCATCGTGTGTTGAACGCCGTCCACTCAAGACCTGTTGAAGCACAAATTGGGAAGCCATCAAATACGACTGCGGGACTTCATTCCGACACTGAATGGGATTATCTAATGAAGCTAGCGGGTGAATAGACCCATGACAACACCCTTCACCCTTAGCGCGAAAAGAAATAATTACGACCTTGCCGACATGAACGGGCTATCTCCTTATATCTTTGAAGCGCCACAAACCGCTTTCGATTTAAGTCGCAGTAAGAAGTTACCGGGCCTTCACGCGAAGTCGATCACTTACTTGATCAAGCACATCAACGAGCAGCCCTGGGCGGACGCCTTGACGCTATGGGCACTGATTGTTTCCGCTCAGAACGTAGCACCCAGTAGTACCTACTCCACCCTTGGGCTGCTCAGCAAGCGTTTCCGGCTTTTTTTTGGTCACTCCCGATACTTGCCGCGACGGCTGACGTCTATGACAGATTTTCAGCCGGACGAGGTGCTTCCCGCATACGCGAGCGGATTGATCGGGCGGGACTCCGCCCGAACACGAACCGACTTTCTTTGGCGTTATCAAGCCGCCGCAACGAAAATGCACCGCTGGCATCAAGCTTTACCCTTCCACCTGAAACCCAATTACAGGCCGCTTTTACTACCTCTCGCCAACCTAACCTCTACCAAAATTTATTTAACTCAAAATAATCTAGACGCACATACAAGGCAGAAGCGCCGAGAGCACGTCGACGTTGTAATGCCTACATACTCAGAATTGAGGGCAGCAGCGTACCAGCGAACCAATGAGTTACAGCGCCTGCTGGGCATCTATCGCGACAACATTCATCTAGCAGAGAAATCTTTTTATAATTTCCCACCTTCTGTCGCATACGAAGAGCATGGCCGAACTATTCAATTACGCTTTTGGACGTGGCCGGCTTTCGTAATAAGACATAGCAATAAGTTCTCGGAAAAGATTCTTGATTTAGCTTGGGCGGCAGCTGCGGACAACGAATATGGGCAGCCGTTCGTCGAGGTATTACGTGACGAAGATCAGGCCGAGCCACCATTCTGGTTTTACGAACTCGCCGAAGCGGGATTGATCGGAGCTTCCAGAAACCCCAATTCAAATGCGGCCCGCAACCTTCTAAGAGATTGGGGCTATCCGGAGACGGCATTCACCACCACTCATAAGGGCCTCCTTTGCTTGAACAAGCCGACGCTACCCCAAGGAATAGCTGCCTCACGGCTAGCCAAGGCTGCCGACGGAGTATTGCTTGACCCGGAGAGTATGTATTTGAGCGCGCTCTTTGGGTTGTTAGCGCTAAATGTTGTCACGACCACAGGCGCGCGAATGTCGGAAGTTTTACAGGTAGCATTGGATCGAGACAGTCTTGTTCGGCTCAACTTTCGGGCGCCTACTGGCAAAAAAGGCACTACGAAAAAAGAGCGGTACATTCTACGTGTAACGCCCAAAGGCGCTAAGTCAGACGAGAAAGCCGATTACTTCATAGGGGACGATACAAAAAAATTGCTATACCGCGTTGCGAGAGCTTTAGCAGAAAATTATGAACTCCCAGCAGGGCAACCGTTGCCCGTAGTCCCTTTCTCAACATATTCCAGTCGATTTTCAGATTTTCTTCCAAGGCGCTATGTTTTCCAGCTACACGGCAGGCACTTGTCGCCGAGCACACTTCAATCTTGCTTGCGATTTATAACTCATGGATGCAGCGGCCGAGCCGTAGACGGCAGCGCAGTCAACATAACCGCCCACCTGCTTCGCCACGTTTTCGCGACTCATGCTGTACAGGTAGCTAAAATGCCTGTAGATGTCGTCGCGGAGCTACTCCACCAAAAAAATGTGGATGTGACCAAGTACTATTCAGGGCCCACGCGCTCGATGGTCGCGCAATCTGCCGACGAGTACTTGTCCAGTGTCGCCCTTGATCTGGATGTCGAAGAGAAGCTAACTCGCTCACCCGCTGAGCTTCAGGAATTGTATCAAGAAGCCCAGGGTAAAGCAGGCACCCTCAGCGAGGTCATCGGGGGAGTCTGTGTGAGCCACGGCTACTGCCAAACAAAGTTCGAGTGCATTGGTTGCGCAGGCAAAGTCCCCGACCCCACGAAGCGCTCGCAAGTCATTAGAAAACTGGACTGGGCAAAGGGTGAGGTCGGCTATGCTACCAACGAAGGCCTATTGCCGGAGGCAGCACGGATGCGACGCCTAGTAGAAGACTGCAAGCTAGAATTACGAGAGATGGATCTGATGGAGGAATGCGAATCGGATGAGAAAAATGAGCAACCTTCCATTAGCATCGATTATCGAACATGAAAGCCAGCAATACACAACAAAAGCCCTGGCTCACACCGATTTACCAGGCAAAGCGCGAGCGGACGGTTAGATTGGTCCGGCTCGCCATAGAGGAATTACAAAAGAAAAAACAACGCGTCACCCTGGCTGCGATCTGCTCGACATCAAAACATTTAGACAGTGAGCATAAAGGGATTAGTCAGTCAGCGATCATTACCAATGAAGATGCGCGACGTCTATTCGATCAAGCGAAGCACATTGGCCGCGTAAACAATCGTCGAGCGCGTAAAAGTGTATCTCGATCGAATCTGGCTCGCTTAGCAGTTGGACGAGATACCCCTGCCGCAAGGAGGCGGCTATTACGTCTGACGAAGAATGAGCTTGTGGATCGTTTAACGTTTATCGAATTAGAATATGCCGATTTACATGATCGCTACGCTCGACTAAGCCTAGGCTTGGTTGGAGAGCCAACACTTAGCGAAGACGGGTAGATAACGCCCTCCACAGGATCGGGGGACAAATTATGGGACAGGCTGTGGATAAATCCCGTCAGGCACAGCCGAGACGCCCCTCCGAGCCTAATTGGTCAGAAAATACACAGCATACTCCTGCCGTTCCTTGTGGATACGGAAGCCCGCAAGTGCAATCTGCTTATTTGTGAACGCAAATGGATTTGCGTAGTCTACCTTCGCAATGACTAGGGCCGTACGCCACTCTCGAAGCTATTTAAACGCTGTTCACTGGCTGGCAGCGTTCATGCTTGGCGTAAGCGCAATTGCTTGGGCTTGGCATGTGGACATACCGATTGCCACCGATGAAGCCGCGCAGGTTGCCAACGGCCATGCGCACGAAGATAACGGTGACGTGGTGGATCGCTGCGACCATTGCTGTCACGCCGGGGCCCATCTGGTGGCCTTGGCCCCCTCATTATTTGACGCCGATTTCGAGTCGACGACAGATCATCGTAGAACGAGCAATCCGGCGCTGACTACGCTCCAGACCGACCCGCCCTTCATACCTCCCATAGCCTGAGTCCCTTCGCGTCAATCGCGCGGGCTGATGCCTGCGCGCCTTTCCAAGCGATGAGGACTCGCAATGCGATTTTTCCTGTTGATCGGCGTGGCCGGACTCTGTCTGCCAGCCGGCGGCCATGCGGCTGAACGCGAACAACTGCCGCAGCCGTTAACCTTGAATCAGGCCCTGTCCTGGGCCGGCCAATACAACCCCACTTTGCGCGGTGCTCGCATCGAGCTTCGTCGCAGCGAGGGCGTGCTCGAGCACGCCGACGTGGCGGTGCCTTCCAATCCGCAACTGCAACTTGGCACAGCCGAGCGCGAAGGGCCCAGCGGCGCCACGTCGACGGACATCGATATCCGCCTATCCCAGACTTTCTGGATTGCAGGCCAGGGCGGTTTACGCGAGGACGCTGCGAAATCCCGCCTGTCGGGCGCGCAGTCGCGGCTGGATTTTCTCGGCAGCGCGACGTTCGCGCGGGTGCGCGCGGCTTTTTTACAGGCCTTGGTGGCCGAACGGGCGGTGGCTACCGCCGAGGACGTGCTGCAGGTCAACCGCGATCTGGAAAACTACGCTAAGCGTCGCCTGGAGGCCGGCAAGGCCACACGGCTGGAAGCCAACACCGCCCGCATCGGGCTGGGCCGCAGCCAAGCCCTGCTCGCGCAGGCCGAGAACCGACAGGCCCAGGCACGTCTGCAGTTGGCTGAGTTGCTCGCCGTCGACCCCGCAAAGTCGATTTCCCTGCAGGGCCGGCTAAACCCGGCGCCTCTAGAGCTGCCGAGTCAGGCGCAATTGCTGCAACGCGCGATTGCCAGACGTGGCGATCTGGCCGCTGCGGCAAGGGAAGTCAGCGCCTCGCAGGAGGAACTCAAGCTCGCGCATCGTCAGATCGTGCCCAACCTCACGGTGTTCGGCTTTTACGGTGAGGAGGAGACGAACGAGATAACCGGCGGCGGTGTGTCCTTCGAGCTGCCGCTACTGCACCGCTTTGGCGGCGAGCGCAAGCAGGCCCAGGCGGAGCTGGACGCCGCGCGTCTGGAGCGCGACGTCCTTCAACTGACCGTACGCAGCCAGGTGCTTTCCGCCGTAGCCGACTACGAGGCCGCGCGCCAGCGGGTCGCTGCACTGTCCGACGAAGTGGTCGATGCCGCCCGGCAGAACTTCGAACTGACTCAGCGTGCCTTCGAAGCCGGCGAACTCGGCGCCCCGGCCCTGACCGCCGCGCAGGACACACTGATCAACACCCGCCGCGACTATCTCGATGCACTGGAAGCGTTGGTTAACGCCGGCACCGATCTGGAACGTGCCACCGGAGGTCTGGTGGTGATGAGCAATACGAGCGCGGCCAATTCCGGCCCGCGGAAATAGACATCTCCCGGAGACTCAGATGCCAAACGTTCATTGGTTGAGAATTTTCTGCCTGCTCGCGGTAGCGACACCGCTTGCCGCCTGCAATCCGCTATCCGGTGACTCGGCAAATGCCGCCGACACCGGCAAGCAGCCGACATCCGATCATCAAGATGAAGGCCAGAATCACGGCAACTCGGAACACGAGGGCGAGCATGAAGGCGAACACACCGGGCAGACATCCGGCGATTCGCATGAGGAAGAGGGCGGTGGACACGACGAGCATGCCGGCGACAAGCGCCGCATCCATCTGACGTCGGATCAGCGCCAGCAGCTCGATCTGAAAATCAGTGCAGCCGGGGCCGGTTCGGCCACCGCCGTGGTGCAGGCGCCGGCTACCGCGCGCTTCGACGCCGACCGGGTCGCCCGGGTCGGTCCCCGCCTTGAGGCCAAGGTGGTCGAGGTCACGAAGGATCTCGGCGACACCGTTGCCGCCGGCGACACCGTCGCGATACTCGATTCGGTGGAACTCGGGCGAGCCAAGGCAAGCTACCTGACGGCACAAGCCCGTTTCGGCGCGGCACTCTCGGAATATCAGCGCGACAAGAAGCTGGCCGAGGACCAGATCACCAGCGAGGCCGAGCTGCTCGAATCGCGCGCCGACTACCAGCAGGCCAAGGCGGAACGCGATGCCGCCCGCGCCGAGCTGCGCCTGTACGGGCTCGACGACGGGGACATCGGCGCGATTTCAGTGGGCGGCGAACAGCCGCTGTCGCGTTATCAGCTGACCGCGCCCCTTGCCGGCACCATCCAGCGTCGGGACCTGGTGCCGGGGCAGACCGTATCCGCTCAGCAGACGCCTATCCACATCGTCAACAACGAAACCATGTGGGTAATGATCGAGGCGTTCGAGAAAGACCTGCCGCGGCTGGGCCTGGGCCAACAGGTGACACTGAGCGTGCGGGCGCTGCCCAACCAGACGTTTGAGGGCAAGACTGACTGGGTCTCACGCGAGCTGGACGAGCAATCACGCACGGTACGGGTACGCGCCGTGGTGCCCAACGACGACGGCAACCTGCGCGCCGGCATGTTCGGCACCGCCCGCATTCAGACCGATGCCGAGCAGCGCTTTGCGCTGGTGCCGGTCGACGCGGTCCAGACCGTCGAGGATGACTCGGTGGTATTCGTGCCCGGTGACGAGGATGGCGCTTTCAGGGCCGTCACGGTGACAACCGGTGACGAGGGCGGTGGTCAGGTGGAAATCCGCAGCGGACTCGCCGCGGGCGACCGGGTCGTTACCACCGGTGCCTTCGACCTCAAGTCCGCATTGACCGCCTCCGGCCGTAGCGCCGCGCACAGCCACTAATCTGGCAGGGAGCACATCATGATCGACGGACTCGTCCGTTACGCACTCAACAACCGCCTGCTGGTACTGGTCGCCGTCGCCGGCCTTGCCCTGGGCGGCTATCTGTCGCTCAAGCAACTGCCGGTGGATGCCTTCCCGGACGCTACGCCGACGCTGGTGCAGATCTATACCGCCAGCGAAGGCCTGTCGCCGGTGGATGTGGAGACGCTGATCTCCTATCCCATCGAGATCAGCATGTACGGCCTGCCGCAACTCGAGAAGGTGCAATCCACCTCGATATTCGGGCTGTCCCGGGTGGACGTTTATTTCGAGGACGGCACCGACATCTACTTTGCCCGGCGACTGGTGCTGGAGCGCCTGGCCGAGGCCCGCCGCGGTATTCCGCCGGGGTTGGGCGAGCCGCAACTCGGCCCGATCACCACCGGACTGGGCCGCATCATGCAGTACACCCTGGAAGGCGAGAACTACTCGCTGATGGAAAAGCGCACCTTTCAGGACTGGATAGTCAAGCCTCAGTTGCGCACGGTGCCGGGCGTGACCGGGGTGCTGTCCATCGGCGGATACGAGAAGCAATACCAGGTAAAGCTTGATCAGAATGCCCTGCTGGCGCGTGACCTGAGCGTGGCCGACGTGCGCGAGGCCCTGGCCGCCAACAACCGCAATGTGGGCGCATCGTTCATCAACCGCGGCGGCGAGGAGTACATCATCCGCGGCTACGGCTGGGTCGATTCCGGTGAGGCGGGGCTGGACGACCTGCGCGGCATCATCGTGGCCGAGCGCAACGGCAATCCGGTCTATGTTGGCGATATCGCGGAAGTGGGTTTCGGCGCCGCCATTCGGCGCGGCGCGCAGGTGGCCAACGGTGAAGAATCCGCCGGCGGCTATGTGTTCAAGTTGATCGACACCAATACGCAAAAAGTTCTCGCAGACGTCGAGGCGAAGGTCGCCGAAATCAATAAGTCTCTACCGGAAGGCTTACAAATATCGCCTTTCTATTCGCAGGGCAGTCTGGTTGAGCAAGCCATCGGCACGGTGCAGGGCGCTTTGTTAACAGGCTCACTGCTGGTGCTGGTGGTGTTGTACTTGTTCATGGGAAATCTGCGCTCGACCCTGATCGTGGTCGCGAGCCTGCCGCTCTCCGTTCTGGTCGCGTTCATTGCGATGAATATCGTCGGCCTATCCGCCAACCTGATGAGCCTCGGTGGCCTAGCCATTGCCATCGGCATGGTGGTAGACGGCTCGGTGGTCATTACCGAGAACATCTTTCGCCACCTAGAAACGCGATCCGCTCAAAACGTTTCCATGCTGCGCCTGGTCAGCGAGGCCTCGCGAGAGGTCGCACGGCCGATTGTGTTCGCGGTAAGCATCATCATCATCGTATTCCTGCCGCTGTTCACACTCCAGGGCGTGGAGGGAAAGCTCTTCTCGCCCATGGCCTACACCATCAGTTTTGCGTTGTTCGGCGCCTTGATTGTGGCGCTGACGCTGGCGCCGGTCATGGTCTCACTGTTGTTCAAAAAGGGGAGCGCGCACGGCGAGCCTAGGCTCGTGGGCTGGATCAAGGCAGGCTACCGGCCGATTCGCGATGCCGCGCTGCAATTTCCGGCGTTGGTGCTCGGCGTCACGGTGGTCCTGTTCAGCGCCAGCGTGCTGACCTTTCCAAGTTTGGGTACGGAATTCGTACCCACCCTGCGCGAGGGCACCATGATGGTTAGGTCCACCCTGCCAGCGGGTGCCAGTCTCGAGTCGGCCATTGAATACGGTAAGCGCATTCAGTCCGTAATCAAAGGCTTTCCCGAAGTAACCGGCACATACTCCCGGATCGGGCGCGCCGAGGTTGGCGGTGACCCCGAACCAGTCAACGTGGTCGCCACGGTCATTACTCTGAAACCCCTGGGCAAATGGAAATCAGGCCGAGATTACGAAGAACTGCAGTCGGCCATGGCCGAGCGGGTTTCGGCACAGATTCCGGGCTTAGCAAATAACTTCTCCCAGCCGATTCAGCTGCGCACCGACGAGCTTCTGTCCGGCGTACAAGCCCAGCTTGTCGCATCCATCTTTGGTGAAGACCTGGACAAGCTCTCCGAGGTGGGCGATCAGGTCGAAGCGCTGGCAAAGAACGTACCCGGTGCCACCGATGTGCGCAAGCAGCAGCAGGGTGGCAAGCGCCAGATAGTGGTCAAGCCGGACCGCGACGCTCTGTCACGCTACGGCATTTCCGTGGATAAGGTGATGGATACGCTTTCGGTAGGCGTCGGCGGCGATTCAGTCGGGCTGGTATTCGACGGCATTCGCCGCTTCGACATCTTCCTGCGGCTGCAGGAGGACCAGCGGGAGCGCCTGGATGTAATCCGGCAACTACCGTTGCAAACCACCGACGGTGCCACGATTCCGCTGTCGCGCGTGGCCGACGTGTCGATCTACACCGGGCCCAAGAAGATATCGCGCTCGAATGCCAGCCGCCGCATTTACGTGCAAATGAATGTGCGGGGACGTGACATGGGCGGCGTTGTCCAAGACTTACGTCAGCGCATTGCTGAAGAAATCGACATGCCGCCGGGCTATTTTGTTGAGTTCGGCGGCCAGTTCGAGAATCAGGAACGCGCGATGAAAAGGCTCACCCTGGTAGTGCCCACCACGCTGGGACTGATCTTTCTGCTGTTGTTTAGTGCTTTTAATAGTCTGCGCTACGCGACTCTAATTTTTCTCAACGTGCCTTTTGCAATAACCGGCGGCATCTTTGCACTCTGGATATCCGGACTCTATGTCTCGGTACCTGCAGCCGTTGGCTTCATCGCAGTATTCGGCGTAGCGGTGCTCAACGGCGTGGTTCTCGTCGAATACATCAACCAGCTTCGCAATGAGGGTATGGAGATGGAGGAGGCAGTTCGCACGGGCGCTGAACATCGCTTGCGGCCGGTATTGATGACTGCATTAACCAGCATTCTGGGCTTGCTGCCACTGCTCCTGGCCAATGGCATCGGCGCCAACGTGCAACGGCCGCTCGCCGCGGTGGTGGTTGGCGGACTCATTACATCCACTTTGCTGACATTGCTCGTGCTGCCGGCGGTTTATAAGTGGTTCGCCGAGCCGCGGCGTGAAGTCGAAATTTAAGGAGGGCAGGATCATGCAGGAAATTAAAGCTTATGTCCGGAAGAACATGCTTGATGCGGTACTTGACAGCCTCAACACGATCGAAGGTCTGCCGGGTATCGCGATCGTCGATGTCCAAGGCTTCGGGCACCACGCCGCAAAAGATGCCCCCCTGACCAAAACAGACATGGCCAAGCTGGAAATCGACGTGCCGGATGAGTTGGTCGCGCCCGTGGTAGAAACCATTCTTGCACAGGCCCGCACCGGGGAGGGCCATCCCGGCGACGGCAAGGTGTTCGTTACCGAGCTGCGCGAAGCCATCCGCATAGCTGACGGCGCGCGTGGCGATATGGCGGTACTGCGATGAGTGGAATCAATTACCGGTGGCACCTTCCGGCGTCGTTACTCAGCGCCATCTTCCGGCTGGCGGCGTGCTCGGTGGGGCAGGCGGCGCACATCTCCTTTCTGCCCATCCGGAAAGCAACTCTCTGCGGGCGATCCCAACGCCGCAAGAATGGAAGCAGCGGGGGAGTGGCGTGACGATACTGCCCCGCATTTCGGCAATGACCGCCAACATCACCTGTCACGTTATCGGCAAGTGTCGGTTTGGCCGCGACATAGATCAGTACAACGACGAACGCCTTGCTTTTCTTTGCAAAAATGATTGCGTCGTCGTAACCAGCTAATGCAGTTATCACCGAATACAAGGCAAAGCCTGGCTGGTCGTTTGGCGTATCCACTGCGCCAATTTGCTGCCTACGAGCCCTCCAGCGGTATCTTGTTGGTGGCGACCGCCATGGCAGCGCTTGCCTGGGCCAATGTCGAAGCCTTGCCCAGTTACGCCGGCTTCTGGAATACGGAACTGGCGATTCGTCTCGGCGACTGGTCCTTATCGTTGTCGGTGCATGATTGGATCGACGATGCGGTGATGACGGTCTTTTTCTTGCAGATCAGCCTGGAAGTTAAGCACGAGTTCGCCCGGGGGTCCCTGTCTTCTTGGCATACCGCGGTGCTGCCGCTGGCCGCGGCTGTGGGCGGCATGTTGGTGCCGGTAGCGATCTACTTGGCGTTCAACGCGAAGGGCGACGCGGCGACAGGCTGGGCGGTGCCTATGGCGACGGATGTGGCCTTCGCCATTGCGTTATTGAGTTTGTTGGGGCGGCGGGTGCCCGTCGGGCTGCGGGCACTTCTATTGGCATTGGCCGTGATCGACGATATCGGCACCATCCTCGTGATCGCGTTGTTCTACAGCAGCAAGATTGCTGCCGGCCCGTTGCTTGCCGCGGGCGGAGGTCTACTGCTGGTTTGGGGGATGCGATCGGCGGGGGTTCGGAGCTTCCTCCCGTACTGGCTAGCGGGCGCGGCAATCTGGCTGGCGATGGAAAAATCCGGCGTTCATCCCACGGTTGCGGGTGTACTGCTGGGTTTGATGACGCCGTTGTCGGTGCCTCGGCACAGGAAGGGACGAAGCCGAGAAGCGGCTGCGCGTATTCCGCACCTACTCCGCAGCCAGGATACGCCGAATTGGCGCCTGAAACGTGAGCTGGCAACCGCTGAGCGCGGGGCGTTGGCACCGTTGGATATCTTGCGTTACCAACTCGAGCCCTGGGTGCTCTACCTGATCATGCCGCTGTTCGCGCTGGCCAATGCCGGTGTTGAACTGGGAGCTGCCGATTTATCTGCTGATGGCAATTTCAGGATATTCGCCGGCGTCGCGCTCGGGTTGCTGGTGGGCAAACCGCTGGGAATCTTGGCCTTCGCCTGGCTGGCCAAGCAACTGGTTAATGCCAGCTTGCCGGCTGGCGTTTCCTGGCCGGCGATGGTTGGCCTGGGCTTGCTAGCAGGTGTCGGCTTCACGGTAGCCTTGTTCCTGACCAGCCTCGCATTTCCCGGGCAGTCGGCTGCTGTCGTGGCACGGCTTGGAATCCTGGCCGGCTCCCTTGCAGCAGCCGTTATCGGATTAGCTATTCTGTGGTGGACACTCCGCGTGCAAAGCCAGCCAGGTTCTGTCAGGGGCGATCGCACATCGACAACAGACTCCAATAACCATCGGAACGAGGAATTGGAGGCTTGAATTGGCATGGTCCAAAGTCGAATTTCGCACCCAGTACACCTGACTGTTCGTCGACAGGGCACGGTTTAGCGTGACCCGCCCGCCAACAGGATTCAGACGCCCGTATTTGCCGCAGCCCTGGAGTTGAACATGCGTAGTCGTATTCTTTCGCTGTTCGTTTGATACGTCGCAAGAAAGCTCGGCGGCAAGACCGTGATGGGCTCGTCCTCACGGGGCGGGGCCAGGGGTTTAAAAGGGTATCCGGAATACAGTGTGGGTTCGATGACAACTCCGCGTGTGACATGTAATCTGTAAAATAGAATGGTATGTGGGCAATCCCTGTGTGAGTGTCGGGTCGTAAACTGGAACACAGCGTGACGTTCAATTCTCCGTCACGGACACTTAAGAAACAGACCACAGTGTCTGAAAAGGACACCCATATCCCTAGCGAACAAGATACAGTCCCGACTTTATGCAAGAAGTCGTTGAGTTGTCCCGTCACGCAGATAGTAATGTGGCCCAGGCCGGATGGGATATCGGCATGCACCTCGATTTACTCAGCCGATGCCGTCGAGAGAGCGATGCACAGGACAAGCTCCGCCTTGAATAGAAGGTAATACCCGACTCTCCGCTGCCATGCCGCGGGAGGGCTCCAGGTTCACGGACGGCAGTCTCGGCATGCGTCAGACCAAAGACTTCAATTCGATATCGGGATCACTCAATGCCTCGGCATCGACGTCTCTGTGCTGGTAGACGAGCTTCTTCCCCACCATAAAAGCGATGGGCAGGTTTACCGCATCCACAGCGACAAGATGGCCTTCGCGCATATAGAACACCGCAAACGCCCCGTCCCTGGGGTTGCCCCGCACCACCCGCTCATCATGATCTTTGGACAGACCCACCATCTGCAGGCGTACGTCGTACTGGTTTGACCAGAACCATGGGACGGCATCGTAGGGCTTGTCGTCCCCCATCAGGGTGGCCGCCGCGGTACGGGCTTGATCGACCGCGTTGGCGACTGACTCCATCCGCTGGGGCTGCTCGAAGAAAACATTCCTGTGGCGGGTGCAGTCGCCAATCGCCAGGATGGCGGGATCGCCGCTGCGCACATACTCGTCGACGAGAATGCCGTCATCACAGGGCAGACCGGCGGATTCAGCCAGGGCGGTTTCCGGCGTGATGCCGACCGCGACGAGCACCACGTCGACCGGCACGGTGCTGCCGTCCGCCACCGCCACGCCGGCCACATGGCCGTCGTCGTCGGCTTCGAAGCCGATTACCGAGGTGTCCAGGCGCACTTCCTCGCCGGCATCACGGTGCTTGGCGAGAAAGAATGCCGAGATTTCAGGGCCTGTGACACGTTGCATGACGCGCCCGGCGGCTTCCAGCACCGTGACCTTGAGGCCACCCTTGACGGCGATGGCGGCCACCTCCAGGCCGATGTAGCCGCCGCCTACGATGACCAAGCGTTGCCCCGGGCTCAATTGACTACGCAGGGCATCCGTGTCTGCTATGTCGCGCAGATAATGAATGCCCTCCAAGTCGGCGCCGGGTGCGTTTAGGCGTCGAACGCGTGCGCCAGTGGCCAAGACAAGTCGATCGTACCCCAGGGTGCTCTGGTCCGACAGCTCAACGGTCTTGTTGACCCGGTCTATGCGCTCGACGCGCTCGCCGAGCCGCAGTCGGTGGCCTGCGTTCTCGTACATCGAGTGCGGCCTCAGGTACAGTGACTCACGTGCCGTTTTGCCCGCCAGGTAGTCCTTGGACAGGGGCGGACGCTGGTACGGCGGAAGGGGCTCGTCGCTTATGAGGACCGCCTCATGCGGCCATTGCTTCTGAATGAGGGTCGTCAGAAGCGTGCCTGCCGCCAACGATGACCGTCGCATCCTTCCCTTTGTTCGCCATGGCCTCTCTCTATTAACCGTGCCTGCGGTTGGCGGACGATCGCGCAGACACTTTCGCCGTGCTGGCGACGACCTCGCATTTACCCCGAAGGGTCATGCAGTAGCCACAATGGCCGCGAAACCCCGTTCGGATGGATCGATCAAGCAACTCTGCAAAACTACTGCGCTCGGCGATGTGCCGGCGGTTTGACGCTTACCCGGCCTACTGCGGATTCGCCGTTAGTTTCACCATCAACCTCGAATAGCCCCGCACGAAGTTGGACTGCACCCGCTCGGGCTCGTCGACGACCTCGATGTTCTCGAAGCGCTTGAGCAGCTCCTCCCAGAGGATGCGCAGTTGCAATTCGGCCAGGCGGTTGCCCATGCAGCGGTGGATGCCGTAGCCGAAGGAGAGATGGTTGCGTGCCCCCTTGCGATCGATGATCAATCGATCGGGATCCTCGAACTTGCGTTCGTCGCGATTGCCGGATGCGAACCACATCGCGACCTTGTCGCCCTTCCTGATGGTCTGGCCGCCCAGTTCCACATCCTGCGTGGCGACCCGTCGCATGTGTGCCAGCGGGGTCTGCCAGCGAATGATTTCCGAGACCATGCTCGGAATCAGCGCCGGGTTCGCCTTCAGCTTGGCGAATTCCTCCGGGAACTCGTTCAGGGCCAGAACACCGCCGCTCATGGAATTTCGCGTGGTGTCATTGCCACCGACGATCAGCAGGGCCAGATTGCCGATGAATTCCATCGGACGATTGATCATGTCCTTCGTGTCGTCGCTGCTCTGCAGCAGGCTGATCAGATCGAAGCTGGCCGGCTCCCCCGCCGCGCGACGGGCCTCCTTGTCGCGCCACAGCTGGGAGAAGGCCCAGGCCATCTCGGCGGCGGCTTCGAACATGTTCTCTTCATCATCGAATTCACCGCCGGTCGCTGCTGTCGTGCCGGCCATTCGATCGGACCAGTCGATCAGCTTGTGCCGTTGCTCGTACGGGAAATCCAGCAGCGTTGCCAGCATGCGCCCCGTCAGCTCCTTCGATACCACCGGCACCCAGTTGAAGGGCTCATCCAGGGGCAGGTTGTCGAGCACATCCCCGGTGCGCCTGCGGATCAGCCCTTCCATTTCCTTGAGGTTCTGCGGCGCCACCACGCCCTGGACCGACCGGCGCTGCACGTCATGCTTGGGCGGGTCCATCGCGATGAACATCTCCACGGGCATCCCTTCCGGGAAGTCCCCCAGCACGATGATCGGCTCGGAGGAAAACAGCTCGTGATGCTTGTCCACGAACAGGATGTCCTCGTAGCGCGTCACCGACCAGAACGGCCCGAAGGGACTGTTCTTCTGGTAGTGCACGGGCGCCTCGTCACGCAGCCGCTTGAAATAGGCGCGCCACTGGTCTTGCCGGTACAGGAAGGGGTTGCTGAGGTCGATGTCCTCGAGCGCCAGCGTGTTGACATCGGGAACGGGCGTTTCAACGAAGTGGACCGGGGGCCTGCGCGGGCCGAAGATCCTCTTCTTCGCCCTCACCAGCAACTTCAGTGCCTGGATCTGCAAATGCATCGGCACCACTCTGGATGTGGCGTTGACCAGCCGGGTCTGGGCTACATCGATTGTTTGCAATTGTGTTGACATGGCGCTCTCCACGCTTACATCTGGAACTCGGGCAGCTGAACGGTCATGCCGTCCATCGCCTCGGTGGTTTGAACCTGGCAGCCCAGCCGCGAGCTTTCTGCACGCTCCGGTGTCATGGACAGCATCTGCTCTTCGTCCGGACCGGGCGTGCCGGTCTTTGCGAACCACTCCTGCGCGAGGATGACGTGGCAGGTGCCACAGGCACACTCGCCCCCACAGTCCGCGTCGATGCCGGGAACGGCGTTATTCACGGCGACTTGCATCAGCGAGGCGCCCGCCTCGAATTCAACAACGTGTTCGGTGCCGTCGTGCTCGATAAAGGTGATCTTGCCCAATGCCCTTCTCCTGCAGTCCTGTCTACTTTGGATGATGGTTGCGTCACGGCATCCCGGCGAGGTCATTTTTTGACAATGCAGGGTCATTTGAAGACACTTGCCGCCAACGTGGAGGAACGCCCATGGCAACGACGCAGCCCGCGGCGGATTCGCAAACCGCCGAACCCGATATTCCGTCGAATTACTCTCGGCTGATCGCTCGTGAACTTGGCCTGTCGGCGCGCCAACTCCCCGAACTGTTGCGCGGCACCGGACTCGACGTTGCACAGTTGCTGAGCCAAGACAGCCTACTAACCGCGACCCAGCAGATCCGGATTCTGCGCAACGCGCTGGAACTGTCGGGCGAGCCGGAGTTCGGATTACGGCTGGGCGCGCGCCTGACGCCGGCAACCCATGGTGCGATGGGCTTTGTCGCCTATAGCAGCCCCGACCTGCTTACCGCGCTACAAGCGTTTCACGAATTCATGCCCACGCGCGCCAGCTTCATCCAGTTGCACCTGCAACAGGTTGAGGATCGCCTGGAATGCCTGGCGAATTTCCAGGTCCCGCTCGATGAGGCTATTGCGCGTTGCCTGGCGGATACAGTGGTGAAGGCATTTCTTGAAATTGGCGAATTCATCGTCGGTCGGCCGATGCATGAGGCCGAGGTCTGTTTCCCTCATTCGGCCCCTATCTACGAGGCTATCTACCCGGATTATTTACCGGGGCCATTTTACTTCTCCTGCGAGCAGTTGAAGGTCACATTCCCGGTGGCGTTGTGTCGGAAACCAAACGCCTCCGCCAACCACGAAAACTATCGCCTGGCCATGCAGCAATGCGAAGCCATGCTCGCGCGCCTCCGGACCAGTAACCCGGACTACCGAACCCGGCTCAAGCAGATGATGCTGTCCCACCCGCCCGGAACGCTCAGTGAAGACGAAGCAGCCGCCGCTTTGTTCATCAGCAAACGTAGCCTGGCTCGCAAGCTCAAACAGGAGTGCAGCGGCTATCGCCAGATCCGCGACGAGATCCTGTCCCAGCAGGCTACCCACTATTTGAGTGACAGCCGATTGTCCGTTGAGGCCATCGCAGCGCTGTTGAATTATCACGACACCGCGAATTTCAGGCGCGCGTTCAAGCGCTGGTTCGGGCAGCCGCCCGAGCAGTACAGGCAAGATGCCGGATTTCGAGGGGTGCATTCACCGGGCTCGTCACCCTAGCCAGACATACTGCCGACTCCCGTTGTCTTCAAATGACCCTTCGTTGTCAAAAAATGACCTTGCGGGTAATCCGCAATCTACCCGAGGCTCCATCGTCGACACGAATCACGCTGCGGTGATCCTGGACTCGGCCGCAGGCGCCACAGCCCTAGAGTGAATCACTGTTTTCATGAATGCAGACACCCACGATTATCTTGCGCCCGGCGAATTTATCGATAGCGATCACGACGACATCCAGGCCTTTGCCCGCAATCGCGCCGGGGATGGCAATGACAGACAGCGCGCCGTCCGGCTCTACTACGCGGTGCGCGATGAAATCCGCTACGACCCCTACAGATTCTCGCTCGACCCCGTCCACCTGCGCGCCAGCACCACCCTGGCCGCCGGCAGCGGCTATTGCGTGCCCAAGGCCGCGCTCCTGGCGGCCTGCGCCCGGGCCGCCGGCATTCCCGCGCGCATCGGTCTGGCGGATGTGAAAAACCACCTGGCCAGCCAACGCCTGCTGGCGCTGATGCAAACCGACATCTTCTATTACCACGGCTATACCGAGTTGTGGTTCGACGGGCGCTGGGTCAAGGCCACTCCGGCGTTCAACATCGAGCTATGCGAACGTTTCGGCGTCAAGGCGCTGGACTTCGACGGTCGCGAGAATGCGCTGATGCACGAGTTCGACACCGTGGGGCGGCGCCACATGGAGTATCTGGTCGATCACGGCCCCCGCGCCGACCTGCCTTTAGCCGAGCTGGAAGCCGTTTATCGCAAGCATTATCCGCGTCTGCTGGCGGCGCACGATGCGCTGAGCGGCGACATGGGGGCGGAGATGGAACAGGAACGGACGCGCAACTGATGGCCGGGGCAAGCGGCTCGCCAGACAATGCCCCCGTCGCTGTGGCGCGCCAATTCGGTGAGCAAGTCCCTCACAGCCGGGACCTGGGCATGCGGGTGGTTGCGGTGGAAGCCGACCAGGTCCGCATGCGTCTGGCCCCGCAGCTATGGCTGCTCGCCGATGACGATGCGGAGGAAATCTGCACCAGCGTGCTGTATTCGCTGGCGGATTCGGCCGCCGGGCTTGCGGTATTCGCCGCGTCTGGGGAGCTGACGCCCATCGCCACCCTGGATCTGCGCATGGATTATCTGCGGCCGGCCGCCAGCGACCGAGCCTTGCTGGCGCAGGCCCGCTGTCTGCATCTCACCGACGATGTCGCCTTCGTCCACTGTGACGTCCTCTCCGAAGGCCAGGAGCAGCCGGTGGCCACGGGCAAGGCGACCTTCATGCGCAATACCCGTGGCAAGCGCTTCCAGGCGGCCGGTGAAGGGGACAACGGCGCATGAGCGGCACCACCCCAGGGCAATCGATGCCACTCGAATATGGCACTGACACCAACACACGGGCCGCCTGGAGGACCCTGCTGGCGCGCATCCCCTATGCCCGCCATCTCGGGCTCGAAATCGGACAGCACCGCACCGGTATCGAACTGCACTTACCGTATCGCGAGGCCCTGATCGGCAATATCATGCTGCCCGCCCTGCACGGCGGCGTGCTGGGGGCGCTGATCGAGATCACCGCGCGTGTTGCCGCGCAAAGCCAGGACGCGGCAGGTCGTCGCCCGCGCATCCTGGACTGCGACATCGACTACCTGCGCTCCGCACGGGCGCAGTCCACCTTTGCCAGCGCCGAGATCGTTCGCCAGGGCCGCCGTACCAGTCTGGTGCAGGTGACCTGCCGGCAGGACGGTACCCGCGCGCCGATCGCCCGCGGCCGAGTGCAGTTACTGTTCGGTGCGCCGGTCGACAATCAAGAGATCGATAATGACGCATGAGCAGACAACCCCGGTGCTGGTCGGCGCCGGCCAGATCACCGCGCGCGAGCCGAATGCCGAGCGCACGCCCATCGGCTTGATCGCCGAGGCCGCTCGGGCCGCGGCCGCGGACTGCGGCGTGGCCGGCGTGCTGGGGCAGATCCAGTCATTGACCTGTCTCAACATACTGGCACCGGCCTATCCCGACGCCCCGGCCAGCCTGGCGCGGCGCCTGGGCATCGATGCCGGCGAGCGCTTCTACACCCCCATCGGCGGCAACATGGGTCAGTGGCTGGTGGGGTATTACGCCGACCGCATCGCCGCCGGCGAGCTCGATTGTGCCTTGATCGCGGGGGGGTGAGGCCCTTGCCACGCAGATGCGCGGCAAGGGCGCCGGCCTGTCCGGGGTGATCGACACCGATACCGGTGAGGGCCCGCGGCTGCTCGGTGACGACCGCGAGCCGACCAATGCGACGGAACAACGCCACGGGCTGGATCTGCCCATCCAGATCTATCCATTGTTCGAGCAGGCCCTGCGCGGCCGCTACGGCCATCGCCCGATCGAGCACCGGCAGATGCTGGGCGAATTGTATGCCCGGCTCAATGCCGTCGCGGTGAGCAATCCGCAGGCCTGGCGCCGCGAGCCGCTATCGGCGGCCGATATCGCCGAGCGCACACCGAAAAACCGCATGGTCGGTGCGCCCTACACCAAGCAGATGAACGCCATCATCGCGGTGGATCAGGCCGCCGCGCTGGTGATGATGTCGGCGGCAAAGGCCCGGCAGCTGGGTATCGACCCCGAGCGCTGGGTGTACCCCCTGGCCGCGGCCAACGCCCACGAGCGCTGGTTCGTGTCCGAGCGGGCGGATCTGTCCCGCTCGCCGGCGATCGCCGCCTGCGGCGAGCGGCTGGTCGCGGCCAGCGGACTCGCCATCGACGAGATCGATCACCTCGACCTGTACAGCTGTTTCCCCAGCGCGGTGCAGATGGCGCGCGACGCGCTGGGCATCGCCGCGCATGACCCCCGGCCGCTAACCGTCACGGGCGGACTGGCTTACCACGGCGGGCCCGGCAACAACTATTGCACCCACGCCATCGCCGAGACCATGAACCACATCCGCGCCGACCGAAGCGCCACCGGGCTGGTCAGCGGCGTGGGCTGGTATATGAGCAAGCATTCGCTGGGGCTCTACGGCGGACGGCCGCCCACCGGCGGTTGGCGGCCGATCGATGCGGCCGGTCTGCAAGCGGAGATCGACGCCGGCCCCGTCGTGGATACGCTGGAGCAGGCCGACGGCCAGGGCCGCATCGAGACCTACACCGTCATGCACGACCGTGCCGACCGGCCGGTTCAGGGCATCGTCCTAGGGCGGCTGGACGATGGCCGGCGCTTTGTCGCCAACACGCCCACCGATATCGACCTGCTCGATGCCATGACTAACGAGGAATTTCTCGATCGGGCGGGCCGTGTGCACAACGACGGCAAACGCAACCTGTTCGCCCCGAACGGCTGACTGCGAGGAGAAGATCATAATGAGCACTGCAACCGACATCGATTTCGACCAGGCCAGCGTCGCCGAGCGCATGCGCGATGTCCGCGAGGCCGCCCGCATCGTGAGCGAAGGCTTTTCCCGGGAATACATGCGCGAATGCATCGATAACCACCGCTTCCCGCAGGAGGCCTGGGAGGCGCTGGGCGAATACGGACTGCTTGGCATTACCATCCCCGAAGATCTGGGCGGCACGGGCGGCGGCCAGGTGGAACTGGTGGCGCTCATGGAAGCGCTGGCCGAGGCCGGATTGGTGCTGCCCATGCTGCTGCTCACCGGCTTTGCGCGGGTGCCGATCATCCGCCACGGCACGCCTGAGCAGTTCGAGCGTTTCGTCGAACCGACGATCAGCGGGGCCGAGAAATTGTGCTTCGCCATCACCGAGCCGGATGCCGGCACCAACAGCTTCGCGATGGCCTCACTGGCGACACGGGATGGCGACGGCTACCGACTGACCGGGCGCAAGGTATTCATTTCCGGCGCAGCGGACGCCGACCGTATGCTGGTCGTGGCCCGCACCCAGAAGGCCGGCGAGGTCGAGCGCCGCACCGAGGGTATGTCACTGTTCGTGGTGGATACCGATGCGCCCGGCGTGGAACTGCAGCCCCTGAATATCGACGTCGGTTGGCCGGAGCGGCAGTACCTGGTTTTCTTCGACGAGGTCGAGCTCGCCGCGGACCGCTTGATCGGCAAGCCGGGAGAGGGCCTGGCCGCCATGTTCGAGGCGCTGAACTCGGAACGCCTGCTCGTGACCGCCATGTCCGTGGGCCTGGGCAACTATGCGCTGAAAAAGGCCGTCGCCTACGCCAACGAACGCAAACCCTTCGGCGTCCCCATCGGCAGCTACCAAGCCCTGCAGCACCGGCTGGCCGAGGCCAAGGCCGAACTGGAGGCCGCACGGCTGATGATGATCCAGGCTGCCGCGACCTTCGACGCCGGCGGCAACGCCGGCGCCCACGCCAACATGGCGAAATTGCTGGGCTCGCGTGCCGCGGTCAAAGCCGTCGAGGCCGCGCTGCAGACCCACGGCGGCTACGGCTTCGACAGGGACTACGACATCATCACGCTATGGCCCTCGGCCCGGCTGATGGAGGTCGCACCCATCAACAACGAAATGCTGCTCAACTACATCGGTGAACATGTCCTCGGCCTGCCCAAGTCCTACTGAGACGCGCGACGTGATCGAGCGCGACGGCTTCACCGCCCCGGACGGCCGGGACATCGTGCAGTGGCGGTGGCCGCAATCGGACGGACGCCCTACTCTGCACTGGGCGCACGCGACAGGTTTCCATGGTCGACTGTACCGGCCGCTGCTCGACGAGCTGGCGGGCGATTGCAACGTGCTGGCCTGGGACATGCGCGGCCACGGGGCCAGCGCCGAGGCCGCGGATATCGCGAAGTTCCGTGGCTGGGAAACCTACTACCAGGATCTTACCGCCTGGTTGGAGGGCCTGGATGCGCCGGTCTGGCTGGCCGGCCATTCCATCGGTGCCACCACCAGCATCATGGCCGCGGCCCGACAGCCGGACAAGGTCCACGGGCTGCTACTGGCGGAGCCCGCGATCATGGATCGCTGGCAGGGCTGGCAGTTGTGGCTGGCCAAGCTGCTTCGCCGGTCGCACCGGTTCTCACTGGCCGCCGGCGCGGCACGCCGGCGCAGGGTATTCGACTCGCATGCCGCGGCGCTTGCCAACTTTCGTGGCCGCGGTGGCTTCAAGACCTGGCCCGAGGCATGGCTTGAAGCCTATGTCCAGCACGGCCTCGTGCAGCGTGGCGATCACGTTCGCTTGGCCTGTGCGCCCGAGTGGGAGAGCACCACCTTCGCCCATACCGAACACAACCCCTGGCCCGGCATCCGTCGGTTGCAGTGTCCGGTGATCGCGTTGGCCGCGGAACGCGCTTCAACGTTCTCGCCAAGGGCACGCCAGCGCCTGCACGCCTTACTGCCCTGCGCCGAAGTGAACGCCCTCCCCGGAACCACCCATTTCCTGCCTATGGAGCGACCCGACACGGTCCGCGAGGCCCTACGTCAGGCTATGGTACCCACGTACCACCCGAAGTGATGACCACCTGGGGGCTATGCACGCCGCGAGCTCGGTTGGAGAACCCAAGTTGGCGGCCACATAAGCCGCCACACCTGGGTCAGGTGTCTCGATAGCGCATTGCAATCAGGCAGCCGAGCGGCAAGAGAGGCGGAATGATGCTCCGAATTAGCGCCCCCATATCGGCTTAGCCTGCAGTTTCAGGTTGTCACCCGTCGCCCCTTGATACGTTCTGGTGGCAGTGAGCCAAGCACTATGCCGGTGAGCGTAGTCTGATCGACGTTATAGATGTGTGCGAACGAGCTGAGATACGGTCCTAAGGAGCCAGAATGATTCAGGACTTCTTGAACCTGCGGCCGCTCCGGGCCTTGGAAATCGATGACTTGGGCGATCATTACCGAGTGCTAGCAGATGGGCAGGCCGAGCCGCCCTGCTGCCCACAATGTCAACATGACGGCATGCAAGGGCACGGGCGCCAAACACAAAAATTCATCGACACACCGATGCATGGCAAGCGTGTCCTGATCGAGATCCAGCGGCGCCGCTATCGGTGCAAGCGCTGCGGGAAAACCACATTCAGTGGATTGCTCAATGTGGATTCGAAGCGTCAAGCGACCTCCCGCCTGATCGCTTACATCGAGCAACATTGCTTGCGCCGCACCTTCGCTGAGATTGCCCGCGATGTCGGCGTGGACGAGCGCACGATCCGGCACATCTTCGACGATTATGTCGAACGGCTCTCACGGGAAGTGAAATTCGAAACGCCCGATGTGCTTGGAATAGACGAACTAAAGATCATCGGCCAGTACCGGGCGATGATCACTAACGTCACCGAACTCGCCCTGTTCGATATGCTGCCGACGCGCAAGAAGGCGGATCTGCTCGCGTATTTTCAGCAGCTCCCGGATAAACATCGGGTGCGGGTCGTCACGATGGATCTGTGGAATGTATATAGACAGGTGATTGATGCGCAGCTACCGGGTCGATTGATCGTTGCTGATCGCTGGCATGTCGTTCGGATGGCAAACGATGCCGTGGAGAAGGTTCGCAAGCTCATCCGCAAGGGCTTGGATACGCGGACTCGCCTCAAGCTAAAGGATGACCGTTTTCTGCTGTTGGCGCGTAAGCGGGATCTTGACGAAGCTCAATGTGAGCTTCTCGATCGCTGGTTTGCACAGTTCCCAGCATTGGGGGCGGCCTATGAGGCGAAAGAGACGTTCCATCGCCTATACGAGCATGATTGTCGCCGGGAAGCTGAAAGAGCGGCCCAGGCGTGGTTAAACGGCATACCTGAGTTGGTGGCGCCTCAGTTCAAAGAGACTGCTACCGCCCTTCGCAATTGGTGGGAACCGGTATTCAATTACTACGAGCATCCCATCTCGAATGGCTATACTGAGTCCATCAACCGCCTCGCGAAGGACATGAATCGAATGGGCCGAGGTTATAGCTTCGATGTGATCCGTGCCCGGTTGGTATACGACGAGAAGGCCCGCCGCCCGAACCGCAAGCCCCTACGACAACGCGCCCGGTCGACCCCTGCGCTACCGGATACCTCCGCGACCGATTACCTGACATTCACTCGTGCTGCTGCTTCCACGACGACAGAGAGCCGGACAATCGAGTACGGCCCCCATATTCCTACCCTCTGTGGGCTTCTGGAAGCAGGTTACTTCGAATAGACGTTCCGAGAACCCACATCCTCGGGACCTGCCGTGACTTGGCACAAACCACGGAAATCCACAAACGTGAGAACGAACGAGTTACAGCGCGGCTTACCCCAGTCCACAGTAGATTCCGGATACCCGTTTAAAAGGCCTAATCCGCCTGTGCCGTGGCGGCCATAATGTATCCATAGCGGTCGATGGTCCCCGCGGTCCGCGCCATCAGGTCAAGCCGGGCGTGTTCCCAATTGCCCGTTTGAGCGGCGGCGTAATCGTGCCGGTTGGGATCGCCTGCAGCCATCGTCATGTCTTCAAGAATTCCTAGAACCGGGCCGTGTTGCCTTGGCCGTTTGCCAAGGTGGTCATATGTTTCGGCTAAGCGCAATGGGCGGATGCTGAGCGTGATCGGGACGCTGACAAGCTTGTTGCCGATAAATTGAAACGACAAAAGGATCTCGCAGCCGATAGTGCTGAAGCCGCATGTTTCGGGGCTTGGCAGCGCGATGAATGAAATCGGCGCGATCCTTCATAGACGTGATTCGCCGCGGTGCAGCTTGATTACACATGAAACTGCACCTGTACAACTGGTATCGAGCACGCCCTGGCGATCTCTGGTCCTCGCCGCGCTCATAGCCGGGCATCGAGGACGTCGTCGATATCTGCCTTGAACGTATCGGGGTCAAGCGCTGGTAGCCGCTGCCAGCGGGCCAGCAGCGTCGTAGCCGGCAATGGGGCGCGCGCCAGGGGGCTGAGTTGGGTGATCGGCTCGCCGTTGCGAGTGACGGTCAATACTTCGCCTTGACTGACTCGCGCCAACACCTGTCCGCCCTGGTTGCGCAACTCTCGAATGGTGACATCGCGGTTCATGCCTTGAATGCATCACTCGTGAGACGCACCGACAATACCGAGTCTTCGGGCGCGGCTCGAGCGCAGCACGCTTGATGCACTAAGGGATTGTCGAGCCGGCCACCAATTCGTGACCCATGCCGCGGGCACCGCTGGATTTCCAACGTGACGTGGATCAAGCTGGGTAGTGTCTCCTGCAAGCGGGCTCGGTAGTGCTCCGGGGTCTTCGGGTCATCCGCCACCAGGGCAACGATGGCGGCGTGGATACCAGGTCCGATGGACCAAACGTGCAGGTCGCTGATGCGTTCGTCGGCGCGGACGCGGTCCTGGCCGAAGGCATGGCCATGTTGCCAGGCTTCGATGTTTTGCCTATGCATGATTGCCCGCCCCGTTTTGTGTTGTCGGCCCGCCCTGCACAATGGCGCCGAAGCGCGAATACAGCGCCGGCACCACCAGCATGTTCAGTGCGGTGGAGGACAGCAGGCCGAACAGGATCACCAGAGCCATGGGCGCCTGGATTTCGCTGCCGGGCTTGCCTAGGCTCAGCGCCAGCGGCACCAGCGCCAAGCCCGTGGCCAGAGCGGTCATCAGGATCGGGGCTAGCCGCTCGTGGGCGCCGCGACGGATGGCGTCCAGCGGCGTGGTTTCCGCGCCGGAGGCATATAGCCGCTGGATATGATCGACCATGATCACACCGTTGCGGGTGGCGATACCGAACAGGGTAATAAAGCCGATGATGGCGGCGATGGAAACCACCCCGCCAGCTAGGTAAACGCCAACCACACCACCGATCAGCGCCAGCGGCAGGTTGAGCATGACCAGCAGCGCATCGCGCGCGGAGGCCAGCGCCACCATGAGCAGAAGGAAGATGCCCAGGATGACCACGATGCTCAGAACCAGCAGCGTGCGGGTAGCCTCCTCGGCGCTTTCGAACTGACCACCGTATTCGATGTGGTAACCGGTGGGCAGATTCAGTTCGGTCTCAAGCTTGGTGCGGATGTCACCCACCACGCTGACCAGGTCGCGGCCGGCCACGTTGGCCGCCACCACCCGCTGGCGTTGCACGTTTTCGCGACTGATGTTGTTGGCGCCACGCTCTTTGCGTATATCCGCCAACGCGTGTAGTGGCACCCGCGCGCCTGATTCGGTGGTAATCAGCGTGGCGCGGATGGCGTCCAGGTCCTGCTTGAAGCGTGGCGGGTAGCGCACCACCAGGTCGAACGCGGCCTGGCCTTCCAGGATTTGCGAGACCTCATTGCCATTGAAGGCAGTCTCCAGAAATTCACCCGCCTCACCGACAGTCAGGCCGTAGCGCGCCAGCGCCTGGCGATCCCAGGTCACGTTCAGGAACGGCACTTCGGCGCGGCTGGCCAGCGACACATCCACCGCGCCGGGCACCTGTTTGGTCAGGCTTTCTGCCTGCTTGGCCAGGCGGTCCAGCTCGGTCAGGTCGTCGCCGAATATCTTGATCGCGATATTCGCACGGGTACCCGAGAGCATGTGATCGATACGATGCGAGATCGGCTGGCCGATAATGATATTGGCCCCGGCGATGGCGCCGAGTTCGTCGCGTAACGCGGCCAGCATGGCCTCTTTGCCGCGTTCGGAGAGTTCAAGACTGACATCGATTTCCGACGCGTACACCGCTTGCGCATGCGGGTCGAGTTCGGCGCGCCCGGTGCGCCGCGCGGTGGCGACCACTTCCGGGGTGTCGAGCAATACCTGTTCGACCCGCTGCGCTACGGCATCGGACTTTTCCAGCGAGGTGCCGGGCAGGGTGACCACGCTCAGGGTTAGGCTGCCCTCGTTGAACTCCGGCAGAAAAGAGCGTCCGGACAGGCCGAGCGCAATGCCCGCGACGACCAGCAGCGCCAGTGCCGCGGCCGCGACCAGCCACCAGAAACGCAGCGCCGCTTCCAGCAAGGGATGATAGCCGCGCTTCAAGGCGGCGATGAGCCGGGTATCGTGGGCCCCGTCAACTGTTTTTGATCCCGGCAGCAGGCTCAGGCTGAGCACCGGTGTTACGGTCAGCGCCACCAGCAAAGAGGCGCCCAGCGCCAGCACATAGGCTAGCCCCAGCGGCGCCAGCAGCCGCCCTTCAACACCGGTCAGGAAAAACAGCGGCACGAACACCAGGATGATGATGAGCGTGGCGAACACGATGGAAGATTCAATCTCGCGCGTGGCTTCGAACACTACGCGGTGGTTGGGCTGGCGCTCGCCCGTATCCAAGGCTTGGTTCTCGCGCAGGCGGCGCACGATGTTTTCCACCACGATGATGGCGTCATCCACCAGCGCGCCCAGGGCGATGGCGATGCCGCCCAGGGTCATGGTGTTGATGGTCGAGCCGCTCGCGCGCAGGATCAGCAGGGTGGCGATGATCGACAGCGGCAGTGCCAGCAGCGTTATCGCGGTCGCGCGCCCGCTGAGCAAAAAGATAAATACGATGGCGACCACCAAGAGGGCGCCGTCGCGGATGGCCGCGGACAGGTTATCGATGGCCAGGCCGATGAAATCCGCCTGGCGGAAAGCGTCGGTTTCGATACGCATGCCGTCGGGCAACGAGGCTTCGATCTCGGCGATGGTCTCGTCCAAGCGTTTGGTCAGTTCCAGGGTATTGGCATTAGGCTGTTTTTGGATACCCAGAATCACCGCGTCCTGGCCGCGGTAGCTGCCGGTACCGCGCCGCGGCGCCGGGCCGATTTTCACCGAGCCCAGATCACTGACCTTGACCGGCACGCCGTCGCGCTGGGCCACCATGGTTTGCTCGATGTCCTCGACGCTGCCCACCCGGCCACGGCCGTGAATCAGGAATTCCTGGTCGTTTTCGGCGTAAAAGCCGCCGCCGGCGCTCTGGTTGGTGGCACCCACGGCGTCGATCACTTTTTGAACGGGGATCCGGTAGGCGGATAAACGTTCGGGCCGGAGCTGCACCTGGTATTGCTTGGTCAACCCGCCGGTGGGTATAACCTGCGCCACGCCCGGCACCGCCAGCAGGCGCCGACGCACTACCCAGTCGGCGGCGGTCTTGAGCGCCATCGGGTCGTGCTGGTCCGAGAGCAGTGCAATGAACATGATCTCGCCCATGATCGAGGTAATGGGCGCAAGCACCGGCGGCGGCACGTCCGGCGGCAATAGGCTGCGCGCGGTTTGCAGCTTTTCGGTGACGATCTGACGCGCCTTGTAGATATCGGTGTCCCAGCCGAACTCCACCGTGATCACGGCCAAACCTACAGTGGTGTTGGAACGCACCCGGCGTACCCCGGCGGCGCCGTTCATGGCGGTCTCTATGGGGAAGGTCACGAGCTTCTCGACTTCCTGCGGTGCCATGCCGTGGACTTCGGCGACGAGGGTGACCGCCGGTGCGGTCAGGTCGGGGAAGACGTCCACCGGCGTGCGCAACGCCCGCCAGCCGCCCCAGGCCAGCAGCAGGGCCGCGGCGGCCAGCACCAGCACGCGGTTGCCCAGCGAGGCGCCGATAATGCGGTCGATCACCAGCGACTCCCGGCGTTAATGGGCATGACCGTGCCCGGCCTCGGCCGGCGAGGCCGCGGCCAAACGCAGGTCGTAGGCGCCCGTGGTCACGACGCGTTCACCGGCCTGCAAGCCGCTCTCCACGGCTACATATTCGGCGCCCCGCAGGCCAAGCCGCACCGCGCGCCGGGTGAAGGTTTCACCGCCGGTCTGTACGTACACTACCGGCTGGCCGCCGTCGTCGATGATCGCCGAGCGCGGCACCGCCAGTGCCTCGATGGTTTCACCGGTATACACGCGCGCGTCCAGGCCCTGGTTGAGCAGCGGGATGGTATCGGCGTCGGTGAACTCGAAGATCACCGGCACCGTGCGGCTGACCGGGTCGATCACCCCGCCCGCGGTAATTAGCCGGGCGTTGTCGCCCACGCGCAGCACTCGGCGCTGGCCGCCGAGTTCGAACCACGCGCCGGTGGGCTGGCGTAGCCGGTCGGCGTCGGCTTCCGGAATGCGCGCTTCCAGCCAGCGCTGATCGCCGCTGGCAATTTGCATCAGTACCTGGTCGGGGGAGACGAATTCGCCCGGCGCCACCGCAACCGCGACGATACGTCCGGCGATCGGCGCGATCACGGGTACGCCGGCATCCTCGGCGCCGCCCTGGTACTGGTGCAGGCGCGCTCGCGCGGCGTCGTGTTCGGCGCGGGCCACGGCCGCGGCATTTTCCGCCTCGCGCACGCGATAGGCGGCTACCGCGCCGTCGTCCAGCAAGCCGCGCAGCCGCTCGAGGTTCTCCCGCGCCAGGTGGTATTCGGCCCGCGTGCGTTCCACCGCCAGCCGCAGGCTGGACAGGTCCACCCCACCGGCCAGGCGGGCGCGCAGCGTACCCAGGCGCTGGCCTTTAGCGACCTCGGCGCCCACCACCGGGAATTGTTCGCCGAAGGCCGCGAACAGGCCCTCCGCCGGGGCGCGCACCCGTGCGCTGCGGTCGCCCGGCGGGCGCAGCTCGGCGGTGGCGTAGACCGAGGCGCGTAGCCGGCGTTGGGTCACCGCCTCGGTACCGAATTCGGCCTGCCACTGCTGTTCTTTCAAATAGCTGATTTCGCCGCCGGCTTCTTCCGGGGCCGGCTCCACCGACTGGGCGTTGGCGTACACGATAACTTCGCCCAACTCGTGCGTTGCTTGAAGGTTGGGCGCATCGACCCGCAAGCTCAGCCGATAAACGCCCGGCTCGCGCGGGCGGATTACAGGGGTAAAAATGCCCGGCCGCGCCGGGGCCTCGACCACAAAGCGGGCGCGGATTTTGCCGTCCTGGGTCAATAGCACGCCGAGCCTGCCTTCGCGCACCGGGCTGTAATCGGCCAGCCGGGTGACGTGCGCCGCGAAACGCGAATCCCGGCCGGCCACCAGCGCGGGGAACTCCACGAACAATTCGCTTTGCTCGGTGTAGTGGGTAAATACCCGGGCGGGCCGCTCGTCGCCATGGTCGGCGTGCTCGCCACCGTCTTGCGACGCGGGGCCGCAAGCCGTCAGCGCCAGCAGCAAGGTCAAGCTGATGGCCGCAGACTTAATGGCTATGGCCATGGTCGCCGTCGTGCTGGTGGTCGGACGGGCTTTCGGCGGGCGCGTTGGCGGCGGCCGGTTTTTCTTCGTCTCCGTAATAGGCCTTCGTTTCGGGTACCTGCTGCTGCTCGCCGTGCGGCTCGTGCGACGAGCCCTCCGCGTGGTCGTGGCCGTGGTCTTCGCCCCGCGGGCTTTGGGCGTCGCTCCCGCAGGCGGATAGCGCCAACAGGGCAGTGACCAGGGCGATCGGTACTAGCTTGTGAGCATGTTTCATGGTTGCGGTACTCCGTGGGTGAGTGCTTGCAAATCGATATGGGCATCGCGCGCCTGCTTTTGCAGTTCCAGCACGCGCAGTTCCGCCTCCAGCGCACTTTCGTAGGCGTCGACCACTTCCAGCACGCCGATCTCGGCGCCGCGGTAGCCGGACTCAGCGGCGCGCAGCAGTTTCCGGGTGGAGGCGGCGTTGCTTTTCCGGTAGGCCTTGGCACTTTCCAGCAACGCCCGCTGTTGCAGCCAGCGGCCGCGGATGTCGCCGCGCAGCTCGGCCAGGGCCAGCCGGTACTCGGCCTCGCTGGCCCGGGCCGCGGCCCGGGCGCTGGCGCGCTTGCCCTGATTGCGGTCGAACAGCGGAATGCTCACGCCCAGGCTGATCAGGTTGCCGTCGAAGCTGCGCCCGAATTCCTCTTGTTCCTTGTAGCCCACGCCGAGGGTGAGGTCCGGGACCGCGGCGCGTCCCTCGGCCTTTGCCGTTAAGGCGCTGGCGCGGGCCTGGGCTTGCAGTTGCTGTATGCGGGGCAAGGTGTCAATGGAGTCGAGCAGGCTGTCCAGCGGCGCTGGCGGGGGCGGTACCAGTTCGCCCGCCAGCCGCTGGGACGGCAAATCGTCCGACGGGTCTCCAAGCAACGCGGCCAGGCGGGCCAGCGACCGCTCGCGCTCGGCCTTCAGAGCGGCCTCGCGGGCGCCGAGCGCGTCGGCGGCGCGTTCCAGCCGCGCCACGTCGTATTGCGCCGCCTGTCCGGCTTGTTCCTGCCGGCGGACCCGGTCGACTAGCTCGGCCAGGCGCTCGCGGCGGGCAGCGACGGCCTCGATTTGCCGCTGGCGGTACAGTTTATCGAAGAACAGCCGGCGCACGCGGGTGCGGATGTCCATGCGGGTGGCGCCGACGGCAAAACCGGTAGCCTCCAGCCGGGCCTGGGCCGCCTCGCGCCGCAGGCCTTGTTCGCCGGAGACGTCGAACTCCTGATACAGCCAGTAAAAACGCTCGCGCGAGGTGGTTTCGGCCAGATCAGTGCTTTCCTGGGACAGCTCGATCGTTGGGTTGGACCAGAGCCCTGCGGTGGTCAGCTCGCCTTGCGCTTGCTGCCGGCGGCTGTCGAGCAACCGGGCAACGTTGTCGCGCTCCAGCGCGCGTTTTTCGGCTTGTTCGAGGCTCAGCGTCCCGGCCGCGACGACCGGCGCCGCCATACTCAGCGCGAAAGCGGCTATCGCCAGCCGCTGTGCGCTGACGTGAATGGGTCTGGTAAAAATCATAAACCGGTGGCGGGGAGCAGATGCTCCATCCAGTGATGTACGGCCGGGCCGGCCAAGGCCAACGCGCCCAAAGCAACGCCGAATACACCCATCAGGGAAAGCGCCGGCGCGGGACCTGAACCGGCGGGCGGGTTGAGCAAGGCACGCACCCGCGCATCCAGTTGACCGACCACCAGATGACAGGCGGGGATCATCAAACGACGCTGGTGCTCTTTTTGCAGGCGCGCGACTCGAATCAGGCAGTCCGCTACGGCCAGCCCGTCTCCGATCTGCCGCGCGACGGACGCGTCGCAGCGCTGTTCCGCCGCAAGCTGCCAGGCCCGCCGGAGGGCGCCGCCGATCATTGGAACATGCAACCTGGACAGGCTGTTGATCAGCGCCGTGGCTAGCATATCGTGACGCCGCACATGGACTTCTTCATGGGCCAGGACGATAGCCAGACTGGATTCGTCCAGTTGCTGTTTGAGTCCCTTGCTGATGTACGTGTGCCCGCGGAATAGACCTGCCGCAAAAGCCAACGGCTCGTTTATGGGCAGGAGAAAATAACGGCCGTCGGCCTGCCCGTCGGCCAAGTGCTGCATCAAGCGCAATCGGTGCTGCGCAGCAATCAGGCGAGCGATCTTGTAGCTGCCGGCGAGCAGCACTGAACCGAGCAACAGCAAAACTGTCAACGTCAACCAGGCTGGTAACGCAATCTGCGGTGCGTGCCACTGACATAGCGCGCCGTGGGTCTCGGGGTGGGCGCTGCAATGGGCCAGCAGCTCGTTACCCGAAAACAGCGAAATAGGCGCTGACATGGATAGCATCAGTGCCAGCGTGGCAATGACGGGACAAAGCAGTAACGCGGTCAACCAGCGCTGCCGCGCCGCGGGCGGGCAGGCACCAATCCAACGCCGGCTGCCGAAATAAAGCAACGCAGCCAGCACAGCCCCGATAGCTATGCCGGCGCAAGCAAGCGCCGCATAGATCGCGATGCTCTCGACGCTGCCCGGTATCGCCAGATCATTCATCCTGGCCAGCCTCCGAGTCACGCTGGCGACGCTGAGCGTCTATCAGCTGTTGAAGGCGCTCCAGGTTGGCCGGGTCATCGCGTTCGGCCAACTCCACAAAAGAAGCCATCAATGCACCGCTATCGCGGGCGCCCAACGTGTCCGCGATCTGTCCCATGGTCTGCACCAGTAGCGCTTCGCGCCCGACGATTGGGCTGTAGATATAGGCACGGCTGCGTTTTTCGCGGCTGAGCAATTGTTTGCGGTAGAGTCGCTCTAGCGTGGACTGAACGGTATTCAAACTCCGCCGGCTGTCTTTACCCACCACCTCGTAAACGGCCTTCACTTCGGCCGGACCCGCGTCCCAGAGGCATTCCATGACCTCAAGTTCCAACTCGCCCAAAGGCAGATGAATTTCTTTGCTGCGCATCACGTTACCGATTTACATTGCGGCTCGCAGTGTGCTCATGCGAAAACCGACTGTCAATCGGATTTAGGGCTTGAGTCCATCCATTGCTTTGACGCGAAGCCGTGGTCTTGCGGTTGACCCGCCTGGGGATGATGGTTCATATGTGAACATATCTTCATATATTTATTGAGTCATGCCCGGCATTCATCTGGAACCCGATCAAGCCACCGAACTCGCTGAGGTGTTCCACCTGCTCGGCGAGCCCAACCGTCTGCGGCTGGTATGCAGCTGCCTCGATGAACCGGTCAGCGTGCATGACTTGGCCGAGCAACTGGGAATTTCATCGTCGCTGGTCAGCCACCACCTGCGGTTACTGAAAGCAGCGCGGTTGATGCGCGCGGAGAAACGGGGCCGGCAGGTGTTCTACCAGGCGGCCGATGAGCACGTGCGCCGCATGCTGCGCGATATGACAGATCACCTGGACGAAGAGTAGTCATGGCCTGGAGCAAAGCCGAATTCCGCGAGCAGTACAGCAAGCTGGCAAGCATCTACGACCCCGGCATGTGGCTGTATCGGGCCGTCGGCCTGCGCATCTCCGCCTACCGGCAGGCGGCGGTCGAGGCGTTGCGCTTGCAGCCGGGCGACACCGTGGTCGATCTGGGCTGCGGCACCGGCCTGAATTTACCGTACCTGCATGCGGCAGTGGGCGACTCCGGCCGCATCATCGGTGTCGATCTCACACCCGAGATGCTGGAACGGGCCGAGCACCGCGCACGCAAGGCCGGCTGGACAAACGTGGAATTGGTGGAAGCGGACATGTCCGCATACCGGTATCCGGCAGATGCGCAGGGCCTGCTGGCCACCCTCGCGCTGGCGACCGTGCCGGACTACGACGACATCCTGGCCCGGGCGGCATTGGAGCTGCCCGCCGGCGCGCGCATCGCCAACTTCGAGCTGCAATGGCCCGAACGCTGGCCGACCTGGCTGGCGCGATTCGCCGCATGGCTTAACCGGCCGGCCGGAGTCACCCCGGATATCGTGGATCGCCGGCCCGCCGACGCCATCGCGCGGCACTTCGTTGAGGTCGAGGCCCGAGAAGTCTATTTCGGCGCTGGGATCATTTGTTCGGGTACCGTGCCAAGGAGTTAAACATGTCTGAGCACAATCATAGCCACGGCAGCGGCAAGACGCTGGCGTTCGCACTGGTATTCACCACCGGCTTCGCCATTGTCGAACTGGTGGGCGGCCTGTGGTCGGGCTCCCTGGCGCTGCTCTCCGACGCCGGACACATGCTCACGGACTCCCTGTCCCTGGGCGTGGGCGCTTTCGCCGCCTGGCTGGCGACCAAGCCGGCCTCGCGCAAGCACTCCTTCGGCTTGCAGCGGGCCGAGGTGCTCGGGGCCTTGTTCAACGTCATCTTCATGTTCGCGGTAGTCGCGTATATCGTCTACGAGGCCATCCGCCGCATGGCCGATCCGCCCGAAGTGATCGGCGGCGCGGTATTGCTGATCGGCGGCCTCGGTCTGCTGGTGAACATCACCGTGGCCTGGCTGCTGATGCGCGGCGAGCAGACCATGAACGTGCGCGGTGCGCTGTTGCACGTGATGGGTGATTTGCTCGGTTCGGTCGCGGCGCTGGCCGCCGGTGCAATCATTTATTTGGGCGGACCGCTGATCGTCGACCCGTTGCTGTCGCTGTTCGTCAGCCTGCTGATTCTGGCCTCGGCCGGGCGTTTGCTGCGCGAAGTCACGCGCGTATTGATGGAGGGGGTGCCGCGGGATGTCGATGCCAGCGAGGTCGCCAGCGTACTGATCGAGGTGACGGGCGTGCGTGCCGTGCACGACATGCACATCTGGACCTTGTCATCCAAAACTTATGCGCTGGCCGCGCATGTCGATCTGGACGCCATGGCCGAGTGGCAACAGGCCCTGCCACAGTTGCAAATGTTGCTGCGGGAACGCTTCGATATTACGCATAGCACCTTGCAACCGGAGGACGAGTCGATTCGAAAGACCTGCGACGCAGCGATTAATTGCGGTGCTCCAAACTCAAAGTCGTCATGAATCAAGTTCGATCTGCGCAATATATCAGCGAATTCTCCGTCCCCAAGATGGATTGCCCCTCCGAGGAGGCCATGATCCGAATGGCACTGGATCGAATGACCGGCTTACGTGGCCTCGCATTCGATCTGGGCGAGCATCAGATCCAGGTGCTGCACGACGCGGGCTTGGGCGAAATTGCACCCAAACTCGAACCCTTGGGCCTGGGGGCGCGCCTGCTGCATACGCGAGATGCGGACGACGACGATCTACAAGCGATGCAACAGAGCGGCGAGGCGGATGCGCAGGAGTCCAGCACGCTGAAATTACTGTTAGCCATCAACGGCTTAATGTTCCTCGCCGAATTCGCACTCGGGTGGCTAGCTAAATCCGCCGGCCTGCTCGCCGATTCGCTGGACATGTTCGCCGATGCCTCAGTCTACGGCGTAGCCCTATATGCCGTGGGTCGGCGCATGCAACTGAAAAACCGCGCAGTGCACTTGGCCGGCTGCCTACAACTGCTAATGGCCTTGGGCGTGATCTTTGAGGTTGGCCGCCGATTTATATTCGGCAGCAATCCTGAATCCTTGTTGATGATCACGGTCGGTGCGGCCGCGCTGGCTGCCAACGTAACCTGCCTACTTCTGATTTACCGCCACCGCCACGGCGGCTCGCACATGAAGGCTAGTTGGATATTCTCGGCCAACGATGTGATCGCGAATCTTGGTCTGATGGTCGCCGCAGTGCTGGTGGCCTGGACCGGATCGCGTTATCCGGACTTATTTATCGGCACCATCATTGGTATCGTGGTGTTACATGGCGCCTGGCGGATACTGAAATTACGAAACTGATAACTATGGTCAAGAATAATCTTTACCCAGGCAATTCACGGACGCTTTTTCCTAAAGTGGATGAGTACAACGATAGCCGGCGTAGTCCTGCCGGCGGCGGTCTTCGCTGCCTGATTTGGTGGTGGCTTGCGCCGCGTGGGGCCTCAGCGTGTTTATCCTTTTATCAGCCCATCGGGTTCCGCGCTGAACTCAGTGCTTCAGCGTCTGCGTTGCGGCATAGGACGTAAGTACGGCTCCCTCACTAAACACGCCCGAAGCGGGCACGTAGCTGGTCCCTCTCAGCGTGCAATCCATGCTCTCTGTTTGCGCAAAAATTCACGGCCTTTGGGCCGAGTCTAACAAAAAGTGTGCAATACAAAACATCAATAAAATTATTTTGTTATAGTTCTTTTTCTGCTCTCGCTAAAAAATTCAACTGGATAAGCCTGTGGATAACCGGGCGGCATCCGCCGCCAGCCGCCATCGGGCCGGCCACGAGAGCAGGTTGGCCAGTCTTTAACCAGCGGCCGGGCGACAGCCCAGCAGGATGTCGCGGTGGCGCAGATCGACCAGGGTCGCCGCGCCGCCCTCGATCACCGCCTCTGGCTGTGGATGCTGCATCTCCCCGGCGATGGCGTTCAGATGCTCGCGCCCCGACCGCCCGGGATCGGACTCGATCAACTGCAGCAGGCGCGCGGTCACCGGATTGATCTTGAGGAAATGTACCCGCTCCTCGCGGGTCCGATCCCGGTAAACCACCAGGCAGGTGGGCTGGGCCGGCGGTTCGGTGGGCGGGTCAGCCGGGTCAATGGCGTGAACCGGGTACTGGTAGGCCAGGTTGTACACCAGCGGTGAGATCACCGGGGCACTTTCCAGCAGATCGCCGTTGGGATCGATCCCGGCCGTGTCCGGCTCCACATCCAGCACGTAGAGCATCATCTCCACCCACTCGTAGTGGGCCAGTTCCAGCAGGAACGGCGGATCCACCGGCCGCGGCTGGTGCTCGTTCTGCAGGAACGCCAGAAATTCCTCGGCGGCCTGGAAGAACTGCGGCTTGTGGCAGTGATGGTTGACAAAGAACTCGCGCACCATCGCGTGCCAGTCGGCATCCGCAAAACAGGCCCGCAGCACCGGAAAGGCCTTGCTGAAATAGCCTTCCAGATTGTTGTAGACCAGACGCTTGTACACCGCCATGCGTTCGGCCGCGACGTCATCCGGCGCCGGTACGGCGCTCGGATTGCGGATGTGGGCGGTAAAGTCGTACTGCAGCTGCTGGAAACGCGGCAGCGCGTCGGCTTCGTGAACTGCGCCGCTCATGCTGTTCAGGCCCCGATGGCGGCGGCGGCACGCGGCTGATGGCGCGCCTGGATGGCCTTGATATGGTCCACTTCACCAAGCAGTTCGGGCAGCGGCGGCAGGTTGAAGTCCCGCTCCAGCAGGGTCGGGAACACGCCGAACCGGGCATAGGCCTTGTCCAGCAGATCCCACACCGGGTCGATCACGTCGGCCCCGTGGGTGTCCACACACAGTCCCGGCCCCTCTTCGTGGTGGCCGGCGATGTGGCAGTAGGCGATCCGGTGTCCCGGAATGGCATCCAGGAACTCAACCGGGTCATAGCCGAAATTCACGCTGTTGACGTAGATGTTGTTGACGTCCAGCAGCAGTTCGCAGTCGGCGCGTTCCAGCACCGCACACACGAAATCGATTTCGCTCATCTGCGCCCCCGGAGTGGCGTAGCAGGACACGTTCTCCACCGCGATGCGCCGTCCCAGAATATCCTGGGCACGGGCGATGCGGGTGGACACGTAGTCCACTGCCTCCTCGGTGAACGGAATCGGCAACAGGTCGTAGAGCGTGCCGTCGTCGCCACAGTAGGACAGATGCTCGGAGTAGTAGCGCACGCCGTGGGTGTCGAGAAAATCCCGCACCTGATGCAGGAAGGTTTCGTCCAGCGGCGCCGGACCGCCCAGCGACAGGGACAGCCCGTGCGAGACGAACGGATAGCGTTCGGTGAACGCACGGAACTTCTTCGCCCGCGCACCGCCGATGCCGATCCAGTTCTCCGGAGCGACTTCGAGAAAGTCCAGTTGCGCCGGCGGCTGGTCCGCGAGCGGGCCCATCAGGGCCCGCCGCAGACCCAGACCGGCGCCATGAACGACGTAGTCTTGAGTCGTGGTCATGACGTCAGTCCTTTGGGCTATCAGCCCTTGGCGCCACCGCAGCTACCTTCGCCGCAGTTGCCTTCACCGTCTTTTTCACCGCAATTGCCTTCGCCATCCTTTTCGCCGCAATTGCCTTCACCACAGTTGCCCTCGGCAAGCTGGGTGTAGCTGCTCGGCGCCTTCAGCTCTTCCACCTGGAAGGGGTTGCTGTCAGCACTGGCAATGCCGGCGAACGAGGACGCCGCGAATGCGGTGCCAAGCGCGATGGCCAACGGTTTGCTATCAGTCTTCTTCGCCATGATGAGTTACCTCCTATGGGTTGGGGCCTTGCCCCGAGTGGTTCGACACCCGACAAGGGTGCCGTTATCGACATCGTCGTCAAACCATACGACCGCCAGGCGGCCGTTTCCATTACAGCGGCACCGCATCGGTTCAAATATTTGCGGATACCACATTACTACCGCCCCAGCCGTTCGGCCAACAGCGATTCAAACCCGGCCACGCTGAACTGCGGCCGCGAACAGCGCTGATCAGCGCAGAAAAATGCAGCGGATTGTTCGAGATCGGGATAGGTCACGTCCGGGTTGGGCAACGCCCCGCGCTCACGGTTCCACCATTCCACCCGGCGGTACCAGCCCGGGACTTCCAGCGCCCGACGGAAAAGGCCCCGGGCCTCGGTATTGTCCGTGCGCGACACCACGGTGACGTGCACCGGGTCGGTCCCCAGCTCGCGGTCGGCCAGCAGAATGCCGGGGTCGCTGATGCGCCGCGCCACCACATCGGAGGCGGCGAGATAGCGCATACCGTGGTCGGCCGCCTCGCGATAGCGCGAATCGCCTGTGTAATGGCTCAGCAGATTGAAAAAGCGCACCGTGGCGATGTTCTCGTCGATATCCGGTACCGGACGCAGCGGGCCGGTGCCCTCGGCGCCGCCGGCAAAACCCCCGGCGTCGTGCCGGAACGTGGCCGCGATGAAATCAGCGGTGGCGGCCGCCCGTCGCAGCCAGGTCGGTTCCCCGGTCACTCGGTGCAGTTCCAGCATCGCGCGGGCCATGAACAGATTGTCGGCCAGATAGGGGCCGTCGTCGGCCGCGGCGTGACCGAATCCGCCGGCCTCATTGCGGCGCACGGCCAGCGCCCAGTCGGCCGCCCGACGGGCCATGGCCAGGGCCTGCTCGTCCCCGGTGGCGGCAAACATCATTGCCAGCCCCTCGATCGCCTGGCCATTGGTCGATGCATACCGGTGCCGGTCGATAGCCGGCATACCCCGGGCGCGGCGGTCGGCGTCATCCAGGGCGAAATAATCGTGCGCCTTTTCCCCCTTGATCAGGTCCGCGTCCTGGCTGACGAAGAACACCCCATCGTCCGAGGAGAGAAACCGCGCCAGATAGTCCCGGATGTCGTTCAACGCCTGTTGGTAAGCCGGGTCGGGAGATTGCTGCTGCGCCAGCGAGAAAATCCGCAGATAGCGCGCCTGGGTGCGCATCAGCTTTTCGTAGTGGGGGTTGTCCCAGTTGCCGTGGACCGAATACTGATAGGCCCCGCCCCAGACCGGATCGATCAGCTTGATCGCCCCGGCGAGAGTCTGCGAGACCCGCTTGGCGGCTGCCGCATCGCCCTGACGTGCCAGCCACAGGTCGTAGGCCACGCTGTCGGCGTCGAGAAACTTCTTCTTGAGATCGAGACCGCCGTGCCCGGGGTCGTAGGCATCAAGGTGACGGGTTGTCAGCGCCTCGCGCTGGGCCGGATCGAGACCGTCGTCACCTGCGATTCGGGGCACCGCATTGGCCGGCTCGGCGTCGACGCTATCGGGATCGTCGGCAATGCGCTGCACCAGCGAACGGAACCGGTCCGGCGGCATGTAGCCCGAACGCTTGGCCAGTTCCCGGCCATCGGCGGTCAGCCAGATCTGCGCCGGCCAGCCCCAGGCCCGGTAGCGGTTGGCGAGATCGGGCATGGCGTCGTGGTCGACTCGCACTGCCACCACCTGTTCGTTGAGCAGATCCGCCACCGCGGGATTGCCGAAGGTCTCGCGCTGCATCACATGGCACCAGTGGCACCACACCGCTTCCAGATACAGGTAAACCGGCTTGTTCTGCGCCCGCGCCTGCTCGAACGCAGCATCGGACCAGACCTGCCAGTCGATTGCGTCCTTCGTCTGCGGTGCTGCCCAGGCCGTCGCGCCCAGCAGCATCATCGCCCCGCCTATTGCCCGCCCGATCGCCATTCCGGCTCCGTGGCATGTGGTTGGTTGATCTACGCGGAATCCGCGGTAGCGGATGCGGCAACCGCAGAGGCGGGTCGGGCGGGCGTTGTCAGTGACCGAAGCCGAAACGCAGGCCGGCGCCGAACACGGTCTGCTCCACCTTGGTGGTGGTACCGCCACCTTCGATTTCGGCATCGGTGTAGCGGCTGTGCAGTAGCAGCGCCACGGCCGGGGACAGGCGATAAAGCAGGTCGAGCGACCAGGACTGGCCGTCGAAATCGGCACCGTTGCCGTCAGTTGCAAACGCCTTCACCGCCGGGGCGATCTCGAAACCGGCCACGCGGTAGCGGGCGCCCAGCGTGGCGCCGGGGCCGTCGAAGACGCCGCCCAGGGTGATGCGCTCGTAGCTGGCCCGGCCGAACAGATCGAGCTCGCCGGCGCCTGCCGCGAACTGCCCGCGCAGCCCCGGTCCGACGCTATACCAGTCGCCGGCTGCATCCTCGGCCTGGCCGGTATTGTTCACGTGCAGCGTATCCACCCCGGCCTCGACGAAGGCGAACTCGCCCAGTGCGGCGGACCCGCGCACCCGCAGGCCGCGGTCGTTATCCGCCCGGGTTTCGATGCCGCCCTGGCGGGTCTCGATCTCGTCGCCGAACAGGTAGACGAACTCGACGAAATCGAACGGGTCCGCATCGGCCGCCTGCGCATCGTCGTCACCACGCGCGATCAGGCCGCGGGGATCGGTGCCGTAATTCCAGCGCACGCCCAGCAGCCAGCGGCGATACTCGATATCCGAACCGCCGGCGGTCAGTACCGCATCCTCATCCTCGATTTCGCCGGCCCGGTAGCCGGCGGTTAGCATCCACTCGGGCGTCAGCGCCAGCCGTGCCGCGACTTCGATCGAGCGATCCTCGAGGTGGGCTTCGCCGGTGCCGGGATTGGCGCGACCACCGACCCTGCCGGCCTCGCCGGTAACCGCCAGCTCCAGGCGATCGGCAAGCAGCCAGCGCAGGCCCGCCGCCGCGCCGTAACCGTCGAAGGTAAGCCCGGCGACACTGTCGCGCCGCAGGTTCAGACGGGCCCAGGGGGCGATCACGGTATTGCCGACCGCCCAGTCGGCCGTCAGCCCAGGACCGATGGCCAGCCGATCGTAGGCGGCGTCGGCCGCGCCGAGCTCGACGTCGGCGGCCTCGAATCCGGCCTGGAAGAAGATATTGTCGCCCAGCCCCAGCGACGCGTTGATGTCCAGACCATCCGCGTCGGCATCGGGCCCGAAATCGGGCTCCAACTCGCCGCCAACCAGGGCCTGCGTTTCCAGATAACTCCAGGCGGGACCGTCAGCCGCCACCGGGGCGGCGGCGAACAGGGCAACAAGCAATGCCGGCAGGCGAACCATGAGCGGGGACTCCACGCTGAAAACGGTCGCCCGGCGGCAGGCCGCCGCCGGACTCAGGGGTTGAGTTCGGGGATGTGCAGCGACGATTCCTGCTTCGCGTAGAACCGCGCCAGGGCCTTCAGCTGCGCATCGGTCATGCCCTGCACCTGCCCGGCCATGATCGCGTTGTTGCGGTCACCGTCACGGTAGGCCTTCAGCGCATGCATGAGATAGCTCTCGTACTGGCCGGCAATGGTGGGGTACATCGGCGTCTCCGATACTCCCGCTTTGCCGTGGCAGCTGGCGCATACCTGGGTCTTCTCCTTGACCCAGTCGGCGCCGTGCGGCGCGGACTTCTCCGCCGCCTTCTCGTCGGCGGCCAGGGCGGACATTGCCGGCGCCAGCGTCGCAGCAACAAAAAACGTCATCAAGTACTTGCGCATCACCGCTACCACCTTGTTCATTCGCCGGGCGATTCGGACAGGTAGGCGGCAATGTCCGCCATGTCCTGATCGGAGAGACTGGAAGCCTGGGCATTCATGGTCGGGTGATTCCGCTGACCATCACGATAGGCCTTGAGAGCCGACTCGATGTAGTCGGCATGCTGTCCACCCAGGCGGGGTACGGCGAACGTGGGATAAACGTTGCTGTAGTCCTCGATACCGTGGCAGCCCATGCAGGTGCTGGCCTTGATCCGCCCGGCCTCGGGATCCCCCTCCTGCGCCGCAGCCGGTCCCGCGAACCCGACGGCCGCAAGAATGCCAGCGGCGCCGATGCGCCAGATCTTCTTCATTCACCCTCTCCGATTTATGCTGCGCCCGGTCGCGACGCGGGCCTAATGCTGTTCAAAAACGGCGCCGGAGTCAATTCGCATCGGCGCGACCAGCTCGCCGGCAGACCCGGGTCGGGGACGCGGCATGACGGTGCTCAAGGGGTACGGACGTCACCCGGGTCCCGGCGAACCGGGTCGGTCACCGTGGCGACACTGGCGGAGAAATTGAACGGCCCGCTGACCGTCCCGGCCGGCAGGTCGCGATCATCGAACTGGAGCAGCGCAAGCTGGGCGCTGCCGCCATCGGCCCCGGCGCCACGATCGATCCAGACACCCACCCGGGGCTCGCCCGGCGCGGCCGCCTGCAGCGGTCCGCACAGCTGCCGCACCCGTTCCGGCAACAGCGACGCTGCGCCGCCGGCCAGGGGTTCGGTCGAAGCCCGCACATCGACCCAGGTGCGCAGGCGGCGTTCGCCCGCCGGCAGCGGCAGTCGCGTGATGCCGTGACGCAGCAGCGCGCCGGCCGCCTTGCGGCCATAGCCAACCAGCCCGGTGCCGCGGCCATCGGTTGCCGCCAGGGCCGTGCGCGACGGCGCATCGCCACCGCGGCGCCACCAGCCGTCGAACTGCGCCTGCACCCGTAGGCTTTCGCCACGGGCATGGCGGCTGGTGGTCACCGCCACGCTGGCACGGCACAGCGGCGCCCCGCCCCAGGGATTGGGCAGGGCGAAATCCAGCTGCGTCCGGCGCGGCGCATCGGTCGGCGCCGGCGGCGCGGCCCGCACCCGGCGGGACAGGTTTCGGAATTGACCCCAGAGTGACATGGCGTTCGAATCGGTCACGATATTCGTCATGCATTATAAACGGGCATCGCCATGAGCACCCACCTCTGTCGACAGTTCCGCGTCACCGGCCGCGTTCAGGGCGTGTTCTTCCGCGCCAGCGCGCAGCAGGAAGCGCGCCGGCTGGGCCTGACGGGCCATGCCGCCAATCAGCCCGACGGGTCGGTCACGGGCCTGATCTGCGGCGACCGCGAGGCAGTGGCCGCGTTCGAAGCCTGGCTGTGGCGGGGACCGTCGGCGGCACGCGTGGCGCAGGTCGAACTGGCTGACAGCGATGTCCGGCCGCCATCGAGCTTCGATATCGGCTGACAAGCGACGCTCCGTTTCACTTGCCGAGCCCATAAAAAAGCCCGGTTTCCGGAGGGGGGCCAGAGACCGGGCAGCAGGGCAGGCTAGGAGGATTCATGGCCGCCGGCCCTGATGGCCGACGGGTTGCGATTGCCGCTGTGCAACATGATGCCGCCGGCCAGCGATTTTTCAAATGAATTGTTGATAACAACGCGATAGTTAAGGGCTATAATTGCCTGTACAGAGCCCGCCGCAGCCGTTAAGCTCGCGCGGCTTTTCCCCAGCAGGTTCCCATGTCTACTGCCGACCAGGTCGCCAAGCGCCGGACCTTCGCCATCATCTCCCATCCGGACGCCGGCAAGACCACGCTCACGGAGAAACTGCTGCTGTTCGGCGGCGCGATCCAGCTGGCCGGCACCGTCAAGGGCCGCAAGGCCGCGCGCCACGCCACCTCGGACTGGATGGCGATGGAGCAGCAGCGCGGCATTTCGGTGACCACCTCGGTGATGCAGTTCCCCTACGCCGAACGCATCATGAATCTGCTGGATACCCCGGGCCACGAGGACTTCTCCGAAGACACCTATCGCACGCTCACGGCGGTGGATTCCGCCCTGATGGTGATCGACGCCGCTCGTGGCGTGGAGCCGCGCACCATCAAGCTGATGGAGGTCACGCGGCTGCGCACCACTCCCATCTGTACCTTCATCAACAAACTGGACCGCGACGGTCGGCCGCCGCTGGAGCTGCTCGACGAGATCGAGGACATCCTCAAGATCCGCTGCGCGCCGATTACCTGGCCGATCGGCATGGGGCGGCAGTTCCGCGGCGTGTATCACCTGCTGGAAGACAAGGTTCATCTCTACCACGGCGAGGACAACGAAGCCGGCGGCAAGGAAGAGACCATCGCCGGGCTCGACGATCCGCGGCTGGCCGAGATCGCGGGCCAGGATCTCGACACCCTGCGCGAGGAAGTGGAACTGGTGCAGGCCGCCGGCCACGGCTTCGACCTGGACGAGTACCGGGCCGGGCGTCTGACGCCGGTGTTCTTCGGCTCGGCGATCAACAATTTCGGCCTGCAGTCGCTGCTGGACGCGTTCGTGGAATGGGCGCCGCCGCCCCAGCCCCGCGAGGCCCAGTCCCGCGCGGTGGAACCGGGCGAGGACAAGCTCGCCGGTTTCGTGTTCAAGATCCAGGCGAACATGGACCCGCAGCACCGCGACCGCATCGCCTTCCTGCGCCTGTGTTCCGGCCGCTACACCAAGGGCATGAAGATGCGCCACCTGCGGGCGGGCAAGGAAATCCGCGTGAACGACGCCATCACCTTCATGGCCAATCGCCGCGGTGCGGCCGAGGACGCCTGGGCCGGCGACATCATCGGCATCCACAACCACGGCACCATTGCCATCGGCGACTGCTTCTCCGAGGGCGAGGACCTGCGCTTTTCCGGCATTCCCAACTTCGCGCCCGAGCTGTTCCAGCGCGTGGTGCTGCGCGACCCGCTCAAGGCCAAGGCCCTGAACAAGGGGGTGGATCAACTCTGCGAGGAAGGCGCTACCCAGGTGTTCCGGCCACTGCACAACAACGACGTGATCCTGGGCGCGGTGGGCGTGCTGCAGTTCGACGTGGTGGCCGAGCGGTTGCGCACCGAATACGGGGTGTCGGCGACGTTCGAGGCCATCGACGTCTACACCGCCCGCTGGATCTACGCCGACGACGAGCGCGAACTCAAGCGATTCGCCGATCGCAACACCCCCGGGGTGGCCCGCGATCACGGCGGGGCCCTGGTGTATCTGGCCGCCTCACGGGTGAAGCTGGACCTGACGCAGGAACGCTGGCCGGATATCCGCTTCGAGAGCGTGCGCGAGCAGTACGCGGAATAGGGCCGGCGGGGTGTCGCCGTCCGGCGTCATGGGCAGGACCCCGCGACTGGCCTAGAATCGGGACCACGAACCAAACCCGCGGCGCGCCGTCCAAGCCGTGACACGACGCGAGAGGTCTCATCATGAACAAGTTCTGCACCGCCACCCTGGCCGGCACCCTGATGCTTTTCCATGCCGTCGCCGGCGCCGGCATCAGTGAAAATGAAGAGGTCAACGAGGCCACGGCGGTCCTGACCGATTTCGTGAATATCCCGGAAAACGCGATCCCGCCGAAACTCCTGAACCAGGCGTACGGCGTTGCGGTCATCCCCAGCGTTCTCAAGGTCGGGCTGATCATCGCGGGCCGGCGCGGCAGCGGCCTGGTTTCGATTCGCGGCGAGAACGGCAAGTGGAGCAACCCCGCCTTCATCAACCTGACCGGCGGGTCGCTGGGCTGGCAGATCGGCGCCTCCAGCACCGACGTGATCCTGATCTTCAAGTCCCGCCGCAGCATCGACCGCATCGCCCGTGGTGACTTCACCCTGGGCGGCGACGCGTCGGTGGCCGCCGGCCCGGTCGGGCGCAGCGCCAGCGCCGCCACCAACATCAGCTTCGATGCCGAAGTCTATTCCTACTCCCGTTCGCGCGGGCTTTTCGCGGGCATCTCGCTGGAAGGCGCGGCGCTGTCCATGGACCACGCGGCCAACCAGGATTTCTACGACGAGGCCGGGATCACGCCCTACGAGATCCTCGACAGCACCGACGACTCGGCCATGCCGGAGCCCGGCCGGCAGTTCGTGCGCACGCTCAGCCAGTACCTCCCGCGTCCTCAGGAGTAGGCAGCAACCCGAAGGCTGATCCGCGGTCATGGTTCGCGGGCTCTGGCGCCGCCTGCGGCGCTGGCTGCTGACCGCGCTGCTGTTAGCCCTGGCCGCCCCGGCACTGGCCGTGCTGTTGCTGCGGTGGGCCGATCCGCCGACCTCGGCCTTCATGCTGCAGAACCACTGGCAGCAGCCGGCCGGCGGACCGGGCGTCGACCAGCGCTGGGTGGACCTGGACAACATCGGCCCCACCCTGCCGCTGGCCGTGGTGGCGGCCGAGGACCAGACCTTCCCCGACCATCACGGCTTCGTCTGGGGCGCCATCGGCGACGCGCTGGAGAACAACCTCGCCGGCGGCAGCATGCGCGGCGCCAGTTCCATCACCCAGCAGGTGGCCAAGAACCTGTTCCTGACGCCGTCCCGCAGCTACCTGCGCAAGGCGGTGGAGGCCTACATCACGGTATGGATCGAGTGGCTCTGGCCCAAGCAGCGCATTCTCGAGGTGTATCTCAACATCGCCCAGTTCGGCGATCACGTGTTCGGCGCCGACGCCGCGGCCCGTCAATTCTTCAACGTTGACGCCGCCGATCTGACCGCCGGCCAGGCGGCCCTGCTGGCCGGCGTGCTGCCCGACCCGCGGGACCTGGATGCGGCCGCGCCCGGCCCCTACCTGCTGGAACGCCAGCGCTGGATCCTGAGCCAGATGCGCCAGCTCGGTCCGGGCCATATTGCCGGCGCGCTCCCGCCCTGACCCGGGCAGGCACAACCTGCAACACCGGCCGGATCGGTGGTAACTTGAACCGGGAATAACAAGACACACGGCCCAGCAGGGTCGGGCGAGGGTAGCGATGACGGGGCGGAACTGGCTGATCGCGGCGCTGGCCGCGACACTTGCAGCGTGTGGTGGCGGGGGCGGCGACAGCGGGCCCACGCTGGGGGTGCCGGACGACGGCAACGACGGGGGTGGCGGCGGCACGCCGAATCCTTCCGGTCGAGAGTTCATGATCGAGCCCGGCGCCAATGCCACGCGGGATGCGCTATCGGCCTTCATCCAGGCCGGTCCCGGCGACGTTATCCGCTTCGACTGCGGCTTCTTCGCGATGGACACCGGCCTGGTGCTGCAGAACAGCGAAAACGTCACCATCACCGGCTGCGGCCGCAACCGCACGGTGCTGTCGTTCGACAACAGCGATACGGCGGAAGGCATTCTCGCCCTCAACATCCGCGGCCTGACTATCCAGGACCTCACCGTCACCGACACCCCCGGGGACGGCGTCAAGGTGATCGGCTCGGATTTCGTTACCTACCGCAACATGCGGGCGATGTGGTCCTCCGCCAACAACCCGGTCACGGCCGCCAATTTCGAGTCGGCCGTGCAGATCGCCTGCCCGGCCCAGCCGCTGACCGCGATCAACCGGGCCGACTACCGCACCAGCCCCGACAACGGGCGTTACGCTATCTACCCGGTGCTGTCGAACAACGTGCTGATCGAGAATTCGGAAGCCATCGGCGCCTCCGATGCCGGCCTTTACGTGGGCCAGAGCAACGACGTGATCATCCGCAACTCGCGGGCGGCCTTCAACGTGGCCGGCTACGAGATCGAGAATACCGACCGCGCCGACATGCACGGCAACTTGGCCGAGTGCAATACCGGCGGCTTCCTGATCTTCGACCTGCCCGGCCTGTCCCAATACGGCGACGGCACGCGCGTGTTCGACAACATCGCCCGCAACAACAACACCGACAACTTCGCCGCCGGCGGCATCGTGCGGTCGGTGCCGCGCGGCACCGGTGCGCTGATCCTGGCCTACGACCGGGTGGAGATTTTCGACAACGAATTCCGCGACCACGACACCGCCAGCGTGATCATCGCCAGCCACGAACTCATCGGCCCGCCGGGCGACCGCCGGCTGGACATGTATGCCGAGGGTGTACACATCCACGACAACCTGATGATCAACGCCGGCGGCAACCCGCCCCTGCCCGATCAGACCGCGCTGGAGGGCAGCCAGGACAGCCTGCTGCCCACCCTGGTGCGCCTCAAGAACGGCGGCTTCGGCGCCCACATCGTCTGGGACGGCCTGTACGACGAGACCGACCAGGACGACGCCGAACACCAGGCCCGCGGTGGCAGCGGCGACTGCCCCTATCCCACCGCCGCAGACGGCAATCCGGTACCGGCCGACGCGCGCGGCGAACCGCAGTACGCCGGCGCCGATCCCAACCCGACCTGCCGCTACAACGATTACAAGTTCGACGACAGCCCGGACGGATCACGCGAACGGCCGAGCATGTTCATCTGTATCGACGAGGGCAGCAACGACCGGCAGGCCAATCCGCTGGTGCCGTTCTTCGCCAATTTCGGCGGTCTCGAGGGCCTGGAAGCGCTGGACCTGCTGGGCGACCCCACCCGCCTGGCCGACCCGGCGTTCCTGGCATCGCTTACCGGTATCGTGCCGGCGCTGATTCCGGACCGCGATGTCTCGCCGCATCAGTGCCTGACGGCCTACGGGGAAACCCTGCCATCGCTGCCGCCCGCCGAAGTGGCGAGCTTCACTCCCAGCGGCAACGCCCAGACGCCCCCGGACGAGGAGGAAGTGCGAGCCGCCTGCGAGGCCACCCCCGCCCCGGGGCAGATCAATCACGGCGCAGTGAATGTCGATTGCCCCCGACTGGAACAGTACAACCTGTTTGCCGATCCCGCGGATCCGCTGTCGGACCCCAACGGCCGCGGTACGCCGTTCGATCTCAACACCCGGCTGTTCGCCGACTACTCGCGCAAGCGCCGGGTGGTATTCATGCCCGAGGGCACGTCGGCCCGGTACCGGAGTGGTGCGGACGGCGCCAACGCCACCTATGTGTTTCCGGTGGGCACCATCATCGCCAAGACCTTCTTCTTTCCGGATGAATCCAGCGGCACCCGGCAGGTGGTGGAAACCCGGCTGCTGATCAAGCGAGCCAACGATAGCGGTCAACCACGCTGGGCCGGCCTGCCCTACATCTGGGAAACCACCCCGTCCGGCGAGCGCGTGGCCCGGCTGCGCCTGGGCGGCGGCGAGGCCGCCGTGTCCTGGCACTACACAAACACCGGATCGGGCGAACTGCACAGCGGCAGTTCCGAGCGCTACCAGATACCCCATGCCAATCAGTGCGTGACCTGCCACGGCAACGACGACCGCACCGCCGGCTCACCACCGATCGGGCCCAAGCCGCGCAATCTCAACAAGCCGTTCGATTATCCCGACGTCGGTCGGATGAACCAGATCGCCTACTGGATCGATAACGGCCTGCTCCAGGGCGCGCCGACCCCGCAGACCGACACCGCCGGCATTGCCACCAACATCCCGCGCCTGCCGGCTTTCGACGATGCCACCGACGGCGGGCTGGAGTCACGCGTGCGCGCCTATCTGGAGGTCAACTGTGCGCACTGCCACAACCCGGCGGGCATCGCCTCGAATACGGGGCTGTTCCTGGAGGCCCTGCGCGAGGTGGATGCCAGCTACGGCATCTGCAAGACGCCGACCGCCGCGGGCGGCGGGGCCGGCGGCCGCGAGTTCGACATCGTGCCGGGCGACGCTGACGGCTCGATCCTGCCGTTCCGCATGAATATTGCCGGCAACCCGGAAATCCAGATGCCGCCGATTTCCCGCAGCGTCATCCATACCCAGGGCGTGGCCGGGGTGCGCGACTGGATCGACAACGTGGTGGATGACAGCTATGACAATGCCGAATCCTGCGGCGGTGGCGGCCTGCTCGACGGGCTGCTGCGCCGGGCGCACTGAGGACAACCCGCACAGGCCGGGCCTCAGAAACGGTCGAGCGGGATCTTGAGATAAGCGGTGCCGTTGGCCTCGGCCTCGGGCAGGCGGCCACCGCGGATGTTGACCTGCAGCGAGGCCAGCATCAGCTTCGGTAGCGGCAGTTCCGCGTCGCGGGCGTCGCGCATGGCCACGTACTCGGCCTCGCCGGGGTTATCGGCGAAATGCTTGTTGTGCGCCTTCTGCTCGGCCACGGTGGATTCCCAGGCCGGCTCGCGTCCGCCCGGCATGTAGTCGTGGCCGGTGAACAGCCGGGTGGCGTCCGGCAGGGACAGAATGTCCTGAATCGAACGGTAGAGCTGCGCGGCGCTGCCGCCGGGAAAATCCGCCCGCGCCGACCCGAAATCCGGCTGGAACAGGGTGTCGTGCACGAAGGCGGCATCGCCGATCACGTAGGTGATCGAGGCCAGGGTGTGCCCGGGCGAGAACATCACCCGGGCCGACAGTTCACCGATACTGAACTGATCGCCGTGGGCGAACAGGCGGTCCCACTGTGAGCCGTCGGCGGGGAAATCGGGCAGGTGGTAGATGTCCCGCCACAGCTTCTGCACCTCGACCACCTTTTCGCCGATCGCCCTGGGCGCGTTGAACACGTCCGCCAGATACGGCGCGGCGGAGAAGTGATCCGCATGCGGGTGCGTATCCAGCACCCAGGTGACGGTCAGCCCGGCGTCTCGCACGTAGCGCACGATTTCGTCGGCGCTGTCGGTGCCGGTGGCACCGCTGTTGAGATCGAAATCCATCACCGGATCAATGACTGCGGCTTCTCGGGTGGCCGGGTCGCTGACCACGTACTGAACGCTGAAGGTGGGCTGATGGAAAAAAGCCTGCACATGGGCTCGGGGCTGGGTCATGGGTCACGCCTCCGGGTGCGCGCTGGTTGAGGTTCACCGGTAAACTTGGGTACGAAACATGCCATGTCAACCATACCCCGTAGTGTATTTTTCGGCTTTCGGTGATTCCTCCTGAAAACCCGTCGGCCGCGGTCGCACCACGCCTCAGCGCCATGATTGTTACCAGCCAATTCCGACCCGCATTCTGGTTGCGAGGCCCCCACCGGCAGACGCTGTTCGCCGCCCGCGGTCGCCCAACTCCGGCGCTGACCATCGATCACGAGTTCTGGCACCTGCCGGACGGCGATGTCATCGACCTGGCCTGGCTGCCCGACCGGGCCCAACCTCCGGATACCCCACTGGTCGTGGTCCTGCACGGGCTGACCGGCTCGATTGATTCCAGCTATGCCCGCGGCCTGCTCCGGCAGGTGCACGCTCGTGGCTGGCGCGGCCTGCTGATGCATTTCCGCGGCGCCGGGCCGCGACCCAACCGTCTGCCGCAGGGCTACCATTCGGGGGATACCGCGGACATCGGCCGGCTGCTGGTCCGGCTGCGGGAACGTTACCCGTCGGCCCCGCTATTCGCGGCCGGCTACTCCCTGGGCGGTAACGTGCTGCTGAAATATCTGGGTGAACGGGGTAACGCCGCGCCGCTGAATGCGGCGGTGGCCGTATCCGTGCCATTCGATCTGGACCGCTGCGCCACCGCCATCAACCGCGGGCTCTCGCGTGCCTACCAGGCCCATCTGCTCACCCACATGCGGACGGAAATCCGCCGCAAGGCCGACGTCGTGGCCAGTGCGTTGACGCTGCCGGACCTGGATACGCTGCGAGACTTTCGCGCCTTCGACGATGCCGTGACCGCGCCACTCAACGGCTTTGCCGATGCCGCGGACTACTACGCCCGCTGCAGCAGCCGGCCCTTTCTTCGGCACATCCGGGTGCCCACCCTGATCCTGCATGCCGCCGACGACCCCTTCATGCATCCGGACGTGGTGCCGCGGGCTGATGAACTGGCGCCCTGCGTGCGACTCGAACTGTCGGCGCACGGCGGGCACGTGGGGTTCGTGGCCGGGGACCGTTTCGGTCGTCCGCGCTACTGGCTGGAAGAGCGGATTCCGCGGTATTTCGACACGGCAGGGGCCGGCGACCGCATGCGGGCGACCAGCCACGCGAGCGCCCCGGCGTGAAGCGCCTGTCCGTGATCATCCCGGTCCTCGACGAGGCCGAACAACTGCCGGTCCTGTTCGACGCGCTGGCGGCGCAGCGAGGGGTGGATCTGGAAATCATCGTGGCCGACGGGGGGTCGCATGATGCCAGTCGGCTGATTGCCGCGCGATTTGGCGCGGAAGTGATCGCAGCCGAAACCGGACGGGCCCGACAGATGAACGCCGGGGCCGCGCGGGCGCATCACGACTGGTTGCTTTTCCTGCATGCGGACAGCCATCCAACGGGGGCCGATCAGTTGGCCGAGGCCTTGGTCATCCTCGAGGGCGAGCCGCCTCGCACCGCCGGTCATTTCGCCCTGCGCTTCCAGCGCCAGACGCGTGGACACGGTTTTCTGTACCGATACATGGAAGCCAAGAGCGCGAGCAACCGCCGCTACACCATCAACGGCGACCAGGGCCTGTTGATCCGCCGCGACTGGTTCCGGGAGCTGGACGGGTTCGATCCCGCGCTACCCTTTCTCGAGGATCAGCGCATGGCGGCCGCCATCCACGCGCAGGGACGCTGGCTGCGGCTACCGGGCCGGCTGACCACCTCGGCACGTCGGTTCGAGCGCGAAGGACCACGCCAGCGCTACCTGCTGATGGCCATGATCATGGTGGCGCACGTTACGGGGCTGACGGGCTTTTTTTCAGAAGCATCGGCGGTCTATCGACGACAGGGGGATACCGAGCGGTTGCTGATCACACCCTATTTCCGATTGCTGCGAGACCAGGTAGGACAACTCGATGCCGATAGCCGGAAGGCGTTCCGACAACGGCTGGGACGGTTCGCGGCGGATCAGGCCTGGCAGGTTTTCTTCGCCCTGGATGTCCTGGCGGAACCGTTGCTCCGCGGCCGGCGGCCCGCCACCACACTGCATGACCGGCTGCTCTCACCGCTGCTGGCACACCCGATTGCCGCGGTCCTGGCCGCAAGGCTGGTCATCATGACCAGTCTGACCGTGATTGCCCCCTGGTATCGGTGGCGCGAGCGGCGGGCCCTGCACGCGGCGGGACCCGCCTAGCACCGGGGCGGCGTCAGCCCCGCGGGCCGAACAGCAGCCAGGCGATCAGCCCGACAACCGGCAGCACGATGATGGCCACCACCCAGACAATCTTGATCACGGGTTCGGCCCCGCTCTTCACCACTTGCAGAATCGCCCAGATGTCGGCGATGAGAATGACCAGGCCCAGCAGGCCACCAATTGCTTCCATGTTCAGACTCCGATAGCCGGCGCGCCGCGCGGGGCGAACCGATCAGGATGAGGGGATAAATGCGTCAGAACGGCCGGCGCGGCCGTCAGGCAGGTTCTAGAGCGGTGGCTTTCGGCCACGCACCAGGTGGACGATCACGCTCACCACGAAGAGCACGAGAAACACGACGAATAGGATTTTCGCGATGTCGGTGGCGGCCGCTGCAATGCCGCCGAATCCGAATACGGCCGCCACGATGGCAACAACAAAGAATGTAATGGCCCAACCGAGCATAGTTGCTCACTCCTGTTAGCAGGTCGGCCCTCCCCTCATCCTCGATTCTACGCACCCGCCGTCACCCGGGGGAAGCCCGGTGCGATCAGTCCGATTCAGGGCAGAGCTCGGCCACCTGCTCCTCGGCCCGGACGATGACATCCACGCGCTCGTCGGCGTCGAGTTCGCGGGTTTCGCCCTCCGGCCCGGTCGTGGTCAGACGAGCCGCATCGCGATAGGCCTGCAGGCGGGTACGGGCCTTCTCGCATTCCTGCTGACGGACTTCGGCCGCCCGTTCGGCCCGGTCGTCGGCCTCATCCGTCCGGCCGGCCTCATTGCCGGATGTGTCGCGGTTCGCGGTGCGCGCGGGCCCGGCAGGGGTCGACTGGAGCTTTTCGGCGGTCCGGCCCGCCGCCGGCCGGTCTCCATAATGAACCCGGCCCTGATCGTCCACCCAGCGGTAGATCTCGGCGAACGCCAGGCCGGCGAACAGTGCCAGGCCCGCGCCGGCGAGCCTTACGAGAGTGCGCGGCCGCTGCCTCATCAGTAACCTGTGATCAGCCGCATGCTCAGACGCTTCATCGCGAACGGCAGCCACTGACCCGACACGAACAGCAGCTTGTAGAGCAATCCCACGGGCAGATGCAGGCGCCGGCGGCCGGTGGCGGCGCGCCAGGCGACCTTGGCGACACTATCCGGCGTCAGGCTGATACCCAGACGCTGCATGCTGGTGGTTTCACCGACATCATCGAGCATGGGGCTGCGAACGAACGAGGGCCAGATGGCGCATACGTGGATATCGGCCGCGGCCCATTCCAGGTTGAGCGCCTCGGTCAGACCGCGCACGGCAAACTTGCTGGCCGAGTAGCTGGCGAACTCCGGCACACCGAAATCGGCCGACGCCGAGGCCAGATTGATCAACCGCGCGCCCGGGGTTTTGGCCAGATAGGGATGGGCGGCATGCGCCACGCGCATCACCCCGGTGACGTTGACGTCGATAATCGCGGCATGGCGATCGGCCTCGATCTCGGCGAACTGGCCGATGGAGAGGATGCCGGCATTGTTGAGCACGGCGTCGAGCCGGCCGGCGGATTCCGCGAACGACGCCACACCGGCCCGGACCGATTGATCGTCGGTGACGTCCATGACGCCGGTGGTGATGTTGTCGTGTTCGTCGGCCAGCGCCTCGATGCCGCTATTCGGCAGGTCGAACGCGCCCACCCGCCAGCCACCGGCGGCAAAACGCAATGCGGTGGCGCGGCCAATGCCCGAGGCCGCGCCGGTGATCAGAATGCTCCTGTCTGCCATCTTCCGGCTCCCAAGTCCGTGATGTCGTAGGCCTACCCGCAGTTTAGCCGTTCCGGCCGTATCCGCCGAAGGACGGGCTCACCGCAATCGATCCAGGCGCAGGCGGGCGCGGTCGTCGAACAGGCGGCGAACGCCCAGCCACACTGCCGCGAGCGTACCGAAACCGGTGCCGGCGGCAATCAGGAACATGATCAGAATCTGGTATTTCACCGCCTCCCAGGGGGGTGCGCCGGCCAGAATCTGGCCGGTCATCATGCCCGGCAGGCTGACGATACCCGCCGCCGCCATGGCGTTGAGCGTGGGGATCATGCCGGCCCGGACCGCGTCCCGGCGGAGGCCCTCGATGGCGTCGGCCGCGCTGTAGCCCAGCGCCAGACGGGCCTCGATGGCCGCACGCTGGTGACCAACCCCGCTGGTGAGACGATCCATGCCCAGGGCCACCCCGGTCATGGTGTTGCCAAGCAGCATCCCCAGCAGCGGAATCGCGTACTGCGGGGCATGCCAGGGTTCGGGCTGGATCACGATGGTCAGTGCCAGCACCGCGGTCACGAACGACGACAGGAACATCGCCAGCGTCCCCCCGGCGAAGCTCCAGCCACCAGCAAGGCGCCGGACCTGGCGGGCCGAGGCTTCACGGCCGGCCAGCAACAGCATCGCCAGGGCAATCCCGCCGACCCAGACAACGCTGCCGCGGGCAAACACGGTTTCCAGCACCAGACCGACCAGCGCCAGCTGCACCACGGTGCGCGCTGCCGCCACCAGCAGCGGCCGCGCCAGTTCCAGGCGCATCGGCCAGGCGGTTGCGGCCAGGGCCAGCACCAGCACGCCGGCGAGGGCCAGATCCCGCGGCGTCAGGGCGATCAGCTGCACGAGAATCGACCCGTGCTGTCCAGCCGGGCGATCCGGTCGGCCACCCGGCCCAGCCGGTCGCCGTCGTGATCCACCCAGATGACCGCCATGCCGTCCTGCCGGCAGGCCGCCAAACGCGCGATGACCACCTCGATCAGATCGGCGTCCAGATGGCTGACCGGCTCGTCCAGCAGCAGCACCAGCGGGCCGGCTGCCAGATGTCTGAGCAGTGCCAGACGCTGACGCTCCCCGGCCGACAGCCGTTCCACCGACCAGTCGCGAACCGCCGGAGCAAACCCGAACTCGTCGAGGTCGGCATCACCAACCATTTCGATGTGGGCCCCGACGCGGGCATCCCACCAGCCGGGTTCCGCGGCCACGAAACTCACGCTGCGTCGCCAGGCCGGTCCCGGCATGGCACTCGCCGACCGGCCGTCCAGCCGGCATTCGCCCTCATGCGGCTCGAGATCGGCAACAGCCCTAAGCAGTCGGGTCTTGCCGGCACCCGAGGGCCCGGTCAGGCCGAGGCAGGCGCCGGCCGCGATGTCGAAGTCGGCGGGGCCGATGCCGCCGACCGACAGGCCGGTCACGGCGAGTCTCGGCCCCGCCACGGACGATTACAGCGCTTCGGTGTCGGTTTCGCCGGTCCGGATACGAATCACCTGCTCCAGCGGTGAGACGAAGATCTTCCCGTCGCCGATCTGACCGGTCTTGGCGGCTTCAATAATGGCCTCGACCACTCGATCCACCTGGTCGTCGGCGATCGCCACCTCCAGCTTGACCTTGGGCAGAAAATCCACCGCGTACTCGGCGCCGCGGTAGAGCTCGGTATGCCCCTTCTGGCGCCCGAAACCCTTGACCTCGGTCATCGTGGTGCCATGCACGCCAACCTCGGCCAGCGCCTCGCGCACGTCATCAAGCCGGAACGGCTTGATCACTGCCGTGACCATTTTCATCGTGTCGTCTCCCCTGAGTTGGTGAAATGCAGTGTACTACCGGCCGCACCCCGCGGTGAAAGCCGCGGGGTGCGGCATTTGCATCCGGCAACGGTGCCGGGCGACGCCCGCCACCGTCACGCATTACAGGTCGTAGCCGCGCTCTTCGTGCTCGGCGATATCCAGACCCATGGTTTCCTGCTCTTCGGTCACGCGCAGGCCGGTGGTCACCTCGAGCAGCTTGAGAATCCCGAATGTCAGCACCGCGGTGTACACCAGCGTGGCGATCACGCCGACGAACTGCACCCAGAGCTGGCCACCCATCGAGTCGATGCCGTCGGCAAACCCCTGACCGGAAAACACACCCAGCTGAGTGGAGGCGAACACCCCGACCAGCATGGTGCCGAGTATGCCGCCGACGCCGTGAACCGGGAACACGTCCAGACTGTCATCGACCTTGAGCACCCGCTCCAGGAAGTTGGTGGCGGTGAAACACACCAGACCGGCCGACAGGCCGATCACCAGCGCACCGGCCGGACCGACGAAACCGGACGCCGGCGTGATGGTGCCCAGCCCCGCCACCATGCCGGTGACAATGCCCAGCACGCTGGGTTTGCCGTAGCGCAGCCATTCCGCAATCATCCAGGCCAGCGAACCGGCGGCCGCCGAGATGTGGGTCACCAGGATCGCCATGCCGGCACTGCCATCGGCGGCCAGCGCCGAGCCGCCGTTGAAGCCGAACCAGCCCACCCACAGCATGCCCGCACCGGTCACGGTCATGGTCAGGTTGTGCGGGGGCATGGCCACTTTCTGGAAGCCGCGGCGCGGTCCCAGCACGATCGCCGCCACCAGCGCCGCCACACCGGCGGTAATATGCACCACGGTGCCGCCGGCGAAATCCAGCAGCCCCATGTCGCCGAGCCAGCCGCCGCCCCACACCCAGTGGGTGACCGGAAGGTAGACCAGGGTCAGCCACAGCACGGTGAAGCCCAGCAGGGCGGAAAAGCGGAATCGCTCGGCAAAGCCACCCACCACCAGGGCAGGAGTGATCACCGCAAAGGTAAGCTGGAACATGGCGAACACGCTTTCCGGAATGGTGCCGGACGTGCTGTCCACGCTGACCCCGCTCAGGAACACGTTGGACAGATCACCGATCCAGTTATTGCCCTCGGAAAACGCCAGGCTGTAACCGTAGGCAAACCAGATAATGGTGGCCACACAGCAGATGGTGAAACACTGCATGAGCACGGACAGCACGTTGCGCACCCGCACCAGACCGGCATAGAACAGGCTCAGGCCGGGCAGGGTCATGAACAGCACCAGGGCGGTGGCGGTCATGATCCAGGCGGTGTCGGCACCGCTGATGGTCTGCGCGAACGCACTCAGGGGGGCCAGCGCCAGCAGGGCGCCAGCCATCATCGGCATGGTCTTCATCGGGCTTCCTCTCTCTCTTTCGATATATTGGTTATCAACGGCGCACGTCGAGGTGCGCTCGTCTGCTTGTTCGGAGATGACCGTCAGGTCTCTCCTTTATAACGACAAAACGCGCCCCGGGGAAAACCCCGGGGCGCGCTGCCGTCGTCTTCAGTGACGGCGGGCGGTTCAGGCGCTACTGCGCTGACTGCCGCCTGACGTGAACTCCGGATAGGCTTCCATGCCGCATTCGGAATAATCCAGACCTTCGTCCTCTTCCTCTTCGGTGACGCGAATACCGATCACGGCCTTGAGGATGCCCCAGACGATCATGCTGGCGATGAACGTCCAGGCGAAGATCGACACGATGCCCACGATCTGGGAGACGAAATCCGCGTCTCCGTTGGTCAGGGGCACCACGAGCACGCCGAAGATACCGGCGGTACCGTGCACCGAGATCGCACCCACGGGGTCGTCGATCCGGGCCTTGTCGAGGGCAATGATCGAGAACACCACGATGATGCCGCCCACAACACCGATGATGGTGGCGATCAGCGGCGTCGGCGACAGCGGCGACGCGGTAATGGACACCAGACCAGCCAGGGCACCGTTCAGGGTCATGGACAGGTCGGCCTTGCCGAACATCGCCTTGGCGGTGAGCAGCGCGGCAACCACGCCACCCGCGGCGGCCATGTTGGTGTTCACGAACACCCGGGCCACGTTGTTGGCGGAATCAACGCTGGACACCGCCAGCTCCGAACCACCGTTGAACCCGAACCAGCCCAGCCACAGGATGAACATGCCGAGCGTGGCCAGCGGCAGATTGGCACCCGGAATGGCGCGGATCGAGCCGTCGGGCCGGTACTTGCCCTTGCGCGGGCCGAGCATCAGCACGCCTGCAAGTGCAGCCACCGCACCACACAGGTGCACGGTGCCGGAACCGGCGTAGTCGAAGTAGCTGAAGCTGCCGGTCAGGAAGCCGCCACCCCAGTTCCAGTAACCCTGGACCGGGTAGATGACGCTGGTAAGCACCACCGCGAAGGCAAGGAACGCGAACAGCTTCATGCGCTCGGCCACCGCACCCGAGACGATGGACATGGCCGTGGCCACGAACACTACCTGGAACATGAAGTCCGACAGGCTCGAGTAGTAGGGGGCGTCATCACCGCCAGCGGTCACGGCTTCCGCCGAGTTGTCCGCCGCGCTCAGGATGAAATCCAGGCCCGGGATGAAGCTGCTGATGGTGGTGGCCGGATACATCAGGTTGTACCCGACGATCAGGAACATGATGCAGGACACCGCGTAGAGCCCGACATTCTTGGTCAGGATCTCGGTGGTGTTCTTGGCGCGGACCAGACCCGCTTCCAGCATGGTGAAACCGGCCGCCATCCACATCACGAAGGCGCCCAGTACCAGGAAGTAGAAGGTATCCAGTGCGTATCTGACTTCGATATCCACTTGTTGTCTCCCTCGAAACGGATTTGGTTAAAGTGCTTCGCCGCCGGTCTCACCGGTGCGAATGCGGACGGCCTGCTCGAGGTCGGACACGAAGATCTTGCCGTCGCCGATCTTGCCGGTATGGGCGGCCTTGGAAATGGCTTCCAGGGCGGCGTCCAGGCCGGAATCGTCGATGGCGACCTCGATCTTGACCTTGGGCAGGAAATCCACCACATACTCGGCACCGCGGTAGAGTTCCGTGTGGCCCTTCTGGCGACCAAAGCCCTTGACCTCGGTCACAGTGATGCCCTGCACGCCGACTTCGGATAGCGCTTCGCGTACCTCGTCGAGCTTGAAGGGCTTGATCACAGCTGCAATAAGTTTCATCTGATTAGACTCCTGTAACGCTGATTGCGGCGGCCGCGCCCGAATCCCCATTGATTGACGGCACGCCTGCGGCTGCGTCGTCGGTTAAAGCATTGCGCGTGCCAACTTGCGAAAATTACGCTTTGTCAGATACTTGCAACTGCATCGCCGATCCCGGTGTAAACCAAGGCGGCATATCTGCACCATGACGGTGCGTCTATTCGTTTTGCCGCACGGCCGGGTTGCGGCACTCTCAACATTCACGTCCGCCATGCAGGAAACCGTTCCGTGATCGACGCCCGCCGCCTGGAAGAACTCGCCCAACGCCTGGCCGGCGTGATGCCGCCCGCCCTCGGCCCGATTCGCACCGAAATCGAACAGAACCTGCGCGCCGTGCTGCAGAGCCAGCTGCCCCGACTGGAACTGGTCGGTCGCGAGGAATTCGAGGCCGCCCGCAGCCAGCTGAACCGGGCGCGCGAACGCATTACCGAGCTGGAAACGCGGGTCGCCGAACTCGAGGCCCAACGCCGCGGCTGATCCGGCATGGCGCTGGCGACGGTCTTCAGCCGGGCCCGCACCGGCATCCACGCCCCGCTGGTGCGGGTGGAAGTCGACATCGCCGGCGGCCTGCCCGGCATTTCGCTGGTGGGCCTGCCCGAGACTGAAGTCAAGGAAAGCCGCGACCGGGTACGGGCGGCCATCGTCAACAGTGGCTACCAGTTTCCGCCGCGCCGAACGACGGTGAATCTGGCCCCGGCGGACCTGCCCAAGGAGGGCGGCCGCTTCGACCTGGCCATCGCGCTGGGCATCCTCGCGGCCTCGGGCCAGATGCCGACCGACGTGCTGGCTGACCGGGAGTTTCTTGGTGAGCTGTCGCTGTCCGGCGCCTTGCGACCCATTCGGGGTGCGCTACCCGCGGCCATTGCCGCCGCCGAATCGGAACGGGCGCTGGTTCTACCCGGCGACAACGCCGCCGAGGCGGGGCTGGCCCGCGCGGCCACCACCCGCGTGGCGGACCATCTGGCGGATGTCGTCGCCGCTCTGGCCGGCGACACGCCGTTGACAGCGCCCCCGTCGACCCGGCCGACGGAAGGGTCGTCGGACGTGCCGGATCTGGCCGATGTCCAGGGCCAGCACCAGGCCCGACGGGCGCTGGAAATCGCGGCGGTGGGCGGCCACTCGCTGCTGATGAGCGGGCCGCCCGGCAGCGGCAAGACCATGCTGGCGGCAAGGCTGCCCGGCATCCTGCCGCCCATGACCGAGGCCGAGGCCCTGGCGGCCGCGGCCATTACCTCGATCGCCTCGCCCGACGCCGACCCGGCCGCGCACTGGGGGCGCCGGCCATTCCGGGCGCCGCATCACACGGCATCGGCGGTGGCGCTGGTCGGCGGCGGCTCCAATCCGCGGCCCGGCGAAATCAGCCTCGCCCACCAGGGCGTGCTGTTTCTCGACGAACTGCCAGAGTTCGACCGGCGGGTACTGGAAGTCCTGCGCGAACCGCTGGAATCCGGCCGCATCACCATTTCCCGCGCGGCACGCCAGGCCGACTTCCCGGCCCGCTTTCAGCTGGTCGCGGCGATGAATCCCTGCCCCTGCGGTTATCTGGGCGACCCGTCCGGCCGCTGCCATTGCAGCGCCGACCGGGTGGCTCGCTACCGGCAGCGGCTATCCGGGCCGTTGCTGGATCGCATCGACATGCAGTTGTCGGTGGCACGGGTCGAAGCCGATCTGCTGGACCGGCCGGGCGATGAACCGGACAGCAGCGCAATCGTGCGCAAGCGGGTACTGGCTGCACGAGACTTCGCGCGCAATCAGGGACGGGACCAGCCCAATGCCACGCTCGACGAAGCCGGCCTCCGGGATCTCGCCCGCCTGACGGATGCCGGCCGACAGTTGCTCGGCCAGGCCATGAATCAGCTGGGGCTATCGGCCCGGGCCCGCGGCCGCATCATCAAGGTGGCCCGCTCGATTGCCGACCTCGCCGGTCAGGCGGAGATCGAACCGTCCGCCGTGGCGGAAGCCGTGGGCCTGCGGCAGCTCGATCGCCAGCAATAAACCACCGGACCAACCACGAAAAAGGGCCGCCCGAAGGCGGCCCTTTCCCGGTCACCCGAATGGATCGGGATCTAGAGGTCGAAGCCGTAGCTGGCATCAACCACCAGCTTCGGATCATCGTCGTTGCCGTTCATGCCGAACGTATCCCGGTCGGTCATCACCAACCCGAAGCTCATGCCGAACCCGTTATCCAGCGCGGCGGACAAGCCAAGGTTGTATTCCATGTAGCCGCTGTCATCACCGCCATAGGACTCGTTGCCCTCACCCTTGTGCATACCGACCGCCGCATCAAAGGAAAGCTTGTCGGTAAGGGGCTGACTGAACGTCAGGTATACGCCGTACGCACCCTCCGCATCGCTGCCATCGGGGTTGACCGCGGCAAAATAGGTATCGGGGGCGTAATAGCCTGAGATGCCGAACTGGCCGAAGCCGAGCGCACCGTAGACCTCGATCGTATTGTTGGTGGGATCGGAATCGCCGGTCGCTTCGTCTTCTTCCGAATACCAGTAGTAGATGATTCCGACGTCGTAGGTAACCTGATCACCGCCGGCAAACCCGGCGTAGAAGTCGACTTCGGCGCCGGTCGTGCCACCGTCACCGTCCGGGGTGCCAGCAAAATCCACGGTCGCCGCCCAGGTACCCACATAGAATCCGGAATCGGCAGCGTAATCGAGGCCACCATAAACCGACGGACTGTCGCTCTGCTCCAGTCCACGGAACAGATACTGACTCATCACACCGGCGTTACCGGACATGCCAGCCATTGCCGGCGCGCTCACCAGCGCCGAACTCCCCACCAGACCGGCTACCGCCAAATACTTGAAACTCTTCATTGCGCTCGTACTCCCGTAGTTAGAAATCATTCCACGCCGACCGGCAGCTCCGACTGCCGTCCGGTCCCCCGACATCACGTTCGGGTGTTCCGTATGCTTGCCGGCAGTGCCGAGCCAGATCGCCCTCGTAACGACGGCCTGGCCGGCCGGGCAGTCTCGAGCCGATCGCCAGGCGGCCGGTTCGAGTCCGGAATGGTTCCTGCAACGCTCATGCCAAGGCTGGTGTCGAGCGCTGCCACCCGCCTTGGAAATTTAATTTACTTTTACGTAACAAGGAGTTATCAATGCTGCGTTGCGCCATACCCCTGCTCGCCCTGGGCCTGACGGCCCCCAACCTGGCGGCGGCGGCCGATCGCTGCGAGAAAAGTCTCGCCGCCATTGAGTCGGCCAGCCGAGCCGCCCAGAACACGCTGCTGGTGGCCCGCGCCCGGGACGAAAAGCCTGTAATGACGGGTGATATTGCCGCCCTGGATCAGGCCATGACCGATGCCCGCACCGCCTGCGTCGGCTCCGCCGCCAGCATTGCGCCCGATGATGGCGAGGCCCCCTCAAGCGCGCCCCGCGATGAAGCGGCGGCACCGGAAAGTGCACCAAATGGGAGCAAGCGCCTGAATCGTGCCCAGCGGGGGTACTGATCGCCCCCGCATTGCGGGTAGACTCCGCGCCGCCATGAGCCGCGTTCAACTCAATCCACCACAGCGCGCCGCCGTCGAGCATCTCGACGGCCCGCTATTGGTGCTGGCGGGCGCGGGGTCCGGCAAGACGGGCGTGATCACTCACAAGATCGCGCACCTGATTGCCAGCGGCTACCAGGCCGAGCGCATCGCCGCGGTCACCTTCACCAACAAGGCGGCGCGGGAGATGGCCGCGCGCGTGGGGCAACTGGTGGGCCGCCAGCGCGCCAGCGGCCTGCAGATCAGCACCTTCCATAGCCTGGGACTGCGGCTGCTGCGCGAGGAACGCGAGGCAGCGGGGCTGAAGCGCGGCTTTTCCATCTTCGACGCCGATGACGCGGACAAGCTGCTGGCCGACCTGCTCGGCCGCGATGCGGAGTTGCGCAAGCTGGCGCGCATCACCGTCAGCCGCTGGAAATCGGCGCTGATCTCACCGACCCGCGCGGTGACCGAAGCCGAGGACGACCGCGAGGCCAGCCTGGCCCGCGCCTACTCGGAGTACCAGCGACACCTCGGCGCCTACAATGCGGTGGACTTCGACGACCTGCTCTACCGTCCGGTCGAGCTGCTCCGCGAAGACCCGGCGCTGGCGGAACGCTGGCAGAACCGCTTCGGCTATCTGCTGGTGGACGAGTACCAGGACACCAACGGCGCCCAGTACGAGCTGTTCCGGCGGCTGACCGGCCCGCGGGCCGCGTTCACCGTGGTGGGGGATGACGACCAGTCGATCTACGCCTGGCGGGGCGCGCGGCCGGGCAACATCGCCGACCTGTCGCGCGACTTTCCGCATCTGACGGTGATCAAGCTGGAGCAGAACTACCGCTCCTGCGGCCATATCCTCACCGCGGCCAACCGGCTGATCCAGGGCAACGAGCGGGTCTATGACAAGAACCTCTGGAGTGCCCTGGGGGCGGGTGATCGCGTGCGTATCCTGGCCTGTGACGACGAGGCCGACCGCGTGGTCAGTGAAATGGTATCGCATCGCCTGCGCACGGGCGGCCAGCCGGGCGATTACGCGGTGCTCTACCGCAGCAACCAGCAGGCCCGAGCCTTCGAGCGCGTCCTGCGCGAACGCAACGTCGCCTACCGCGTGTCCGGCGGGCGCTCGTTCTTCGACCGCGGCGAAATCCGAGACGTCATCGCCTATTTACGGCTGCTTACCAACCCGGATGACGATGCCGCGTTCCTGCGCATCGTCAACCTGCCGCGGCGGGAAATCGGCCCGGCCACGCTGGAACAGCTCGGCCGCTACGCCGGTGAGCGCGGGCTGCCGCTGTTCGCCGCCGCCCGGGGCATCGGCCTGAGCGGCCGGCTGGGTGAGCGCAGCGCCCGACGGCTGGGGGATTTCGTCGAATGGGCCGCCGACCTGATGATGCGCAGCGAGTCGGAAGCGCCGGACAGCCTGGTACGGCAGATGTTGGCCGATATCGACTACCGGGCCTGGCTGCGGGATACCGCCGCCAACCGCCAGCAGGGCGAGCGGCGGGCCGAGAACGTGGACGAATTCGTCGCCTGGCTGGGCCGCCACAGCGAGGACGACCGCGGCCAGCCGGCCAGTCTGGAAACACTGGTCGGCAAACTCGGGCTGATGGACCTGATGGAGCGTGAGGACCGCCAGGACGCCGCCCAGGTACAGCTGTCCACCCTGCATGCCGCCAAGGGCCTGGAGTTTCCGCACGTGTTCCTGGCCGGCATCGAGGAAGGCCTGCTGCCGCACCAGAACAGCCTGGACGAAGACAACGTGGCAGAGGAGCGCCGGCTGATGTATGTCGGCATCACCCGTGCCCGGCGGTCACTGACCCTCAGCTACTGCCGCCAGCGCCGCCGCGGCCGCGACCTGGTGGACTGCCAGCCCAGCCGGTTCCTCGAAGAACTGCCCGTCGACGAACTGGACTGGCCCGGCAAGCGCCGCGACAACGACGACCCGGAGGCCCGTCAGGCCCGGGGCCGCGCCCATCTCGCCGGCCTCAGGGCAATGCTCGACAGCGAGTGACGCGCCCGGGCGGCGATGCTAGGGCGTTGCTGAAAAAGGCCATCCTGGCCTTGTTTCAGCGTCGCTGCACGCAAACGCGGTTTGCGCTTGCTCCCAAAATCAAGCGCTTCCAGCGCATGATTTTGGCGGTACGTCCTTGTACCACGCGGGACCTGCCGAAAAACGGGGTTTCAGCGGCCCCCTAGACGCCCGATTCCTCGAGAATGTAATCCACCAGTTCCTTCACGCGATCATCGGACAGATCGGCCTTGCCGCCTTTCGCCGGCATGCCCTTGAAACCGTTGATGGCGTGGTCATAGAGCGTGTCCCGCCCCTTGTCATCCAGCCGCGCCTGCCAGGGGCCGGCTTCACCGGTCTTGGGGGCGCCTGCCATGCCGGTGCCGTGACAAGCCGCGCAGACCTGCTTGTAGGTATCCTCGAGCGATGCACTTTCGCCCCCGCCGTCACCGCCGCTCCCGGAGGCCGGACTGGCCGCAACCTGTTGCAGGTTGTCCGCATCGGTCACCACCTGGAAATCGGGCTGGGTGCGCTCGGCGATGCGTTCCTTGCGGACGTCACTGAGTTCGCCATCCCCGCCGGTGATCATGACCGCGGCAATAATGATCAGAAACGTGATGCCCACCAGCACGCCAAGCACGCCGAGGAAGGTTCGCACGAACGTGCGGTCGTGGTCTGCGCTCATGAGGTCGACCTCTGGAGATTCCTGTCAACTGGATGGCCAAGATTATACCGCGCCCGACTTCGGCCCGCCGACGATAATTGGCGCCGGACGCATCTAACGCACTACAATGTGCGCCGCGCGCCCGTAGCTCAGCTGGATAGAGCGCAGGCCTCCGAAGCCTGAGGTCGCAGGTTCGAATCCTGCCGGGCGCACCAACTTCGACTAAAGGCTCGTGGCAAAGTAAACGCCAGCGCCTTTAGCAGGGAACCTGCGAGCTTTAAGTCATTGGTCGCAGGTGGACTCGGCGCATCCCTGCGCCTCGCCCTTCGGGCGATGGCCCTCGGCCATCGTCAATCCGGCCCTCCTGGCCGGATTAATCGAATCCTGCCGGGCGCACCAACTTCGACTAAAGGCTCGTGGCAAAGTAAACGCCTGCGCCTTTAGCAGGGAACCTGCGAGCTTTAAGTCATTGGTCGCAGGTTGCCTGACCCATCCCTGGGTCAGGCCCTCCGGGCTCACTACGTTCGCGTCGATTCGTTCCCGACGAATCGATGATTCGGCGCACTCCTGGGCCTCACGCTTCGGGTGATGGCCTTGGGGCCATCGTCAATCCGGCCTTCCTGGCCGGATTAATCGAATCCTGCCGGGCGCACGATGAAATGCTATCCCCTCTCCCCGCCGGGGAGAGGGTCAGGGAGAGGGGCAAGAAAGAATCGCGCCGCGACGCGGCGCACCACCGCCGTCAGTCGGCGAACATCTTGAGAATGCTGGAGAAATCTCGATCGGCGAAGCCGGCGTCGCCGTGCTTGTCGTAAAGCTGTCGGGCCAGGTCGCCCATCGGCGTGGCGGCCCCCAGCTTGCCGGCGGCATCGGCGGCCAGGCCGAGGTCCTTGTTCATAAGCTTGACCAGGAAACCGCCCTGGTAGTCGTTCGAGGCCGGCACCCCCTCCATCACGCCCGGGAACGGGTTGTACGTGTCCAGCGACCAGTTGCGGCCGCTGGAGGCGGCCATGATTTCGGTGAGGGCCTTGGGATCGAGACCTGCCGCCGCACCCATGTTCAGGGCCTCGGCGGTGCCGATCATGTGCACGGCCAGCAGCATGTTGTTGCAGATCTTGGCGATCTGCCCGGCGCCCGCCGGTCCGGCGCGGAAGGCGGCCTTGCCCATCACCTCCAGAATCGGCCGGGCCTTGTCGACGGCGGCTTCGTCGCCGCCGCAGATGAAGGCCAGCTTGCCGGATTTCGCGGCCCCGACTCCGCCCGAGACCGGGGCATCAATCATGGCAATACCGCGGCTCTTGGCGGTCTTGTGGACCTCCACGGCATCCTCGCTGGCGATGGTGGAGGAATCGATCACAACCGTGGCCGGGTCGATCACGTCCAGCAGCTTGTCCTGGTGGATGTAGAGATTCTTGACGATCTCGCCGGAGGGCAGCATGGAGACCACGAATTCGACCCCGGCAACCGCCTCGGCCGCGGTGGCGGCCTTGCTGGCCCCTTGCTCGACCAGCGCGTCCGCCAGGGCGTCGGCGACGTCGAACACGATCACGTCGTGCCCGGCCTTGACCAGGTTCGCGGCCATCGGGCCGCCCATGTTGCCGAGGCCGATGAATGCAATCTTGGCCATGTCGTGTCTCCTCCTGTGTTCGCGATTGCCGCGCCGGTGGCGCGGCACGGGAATTGTTATCTGGACGCGACCGCGGGCGGCGCGGTCAGATCAGCCAGCGGGTGATCCCCGTCCCAGGACGGGGCGAAATGCGCCTTGACGGTGCTCGCGGGCACTTCGGCCACGCTCTTGAACGACCAGTCGGGCTGGCCGTCCTTGTCGATGAGCAGGGCCCGGACGCCCTCGCGGAAGTCCGGATGGCGGATGCACTGGCGCGCCATCGCCAGTTCCCGCAGGAACACGTCGCGCAGGGAAAGCTGGGCGCCGTGGCGAATCTGCTCGTGCACCAGATGCGCGGTGACCGGGCAGCCGCCGTCCAGGGTCGCGGCGGCCTTGGCCAGCCACTTGTCCTCGTCGGACGCCAGGCCGCGGATCGCCCCTACCAGCTCGGACAGCGTATCCGCGTCGGTCACGTCGTTGATGCGGTCGAGGTGGCGGCGCACGTTCGAGGCCGGCGGTGCGCCGTCCTGCTCGTGGGCCAGGCGACGCAGCAGGCGGTCCACCGTGTGGGTGGGATCGCCCCAGTCTTCGGCCGACGCCAGCACCGACAGCATGTCATCCTTGGCCGCATGCGGCAGGTAGCGGTCGGCCAGCCCCACGAACAGGGCATCGCCGGCGTTCATGTGGGCCCCGGTCAGTCCCAGGAACAGACCCGAACGACCGGGCATGCGGTTGAGAAACCAGGTGCCGCCCACGTCGGGGAACAGGCCGATGGTGATCTCGGGCATGGCCAGACGGGCGTTTTCGGTGACCACCCGGAAGTGGCAGCCGGCCAGAATGCCGAGCCCGCCACCCATGGCCACGCCGTTGCCCCAGCCGATCACCGGCGTCGCAAGAGTGTGCAGGGTGTAGTCGAGCCGGTATTCCGCCTCGAAGAAGTGGTCCGGATAGTCGGCGTCACCCTCGCCTTCACCATGCAGCGACTTCATGCCGTGGTAGATCTGCACGATGTCGCCGCCGGCGCAGAAGGCCCGGTCCCCGGCGCCCTCGATGAAGATCGCCACCACGGCGTCGTCGGCATCCCACTCGATCAGCTTCGGCTGCAACTCGCGGGCCATGGCCAGGCTCAGCGAGTTCAGCGCCTTGGGGGCGTTGAGGGTGACGCGCTTGATGGTCTTGCCGCCGGCGGCGGCGATGTCCTGAATCAGAAGCGGCTCGTCACTCATGCGTTCTTCCACTCCGCCTGACGCTTTTCCAGGAAGGCCTGGACGCCCTCGGTCTGATCGGCGGTGTCGAACAGGTCGACAAAGGCCTCCCGCTCGCTCACCAGATTGAGCGCCGGCGGCTGGGTGCGCGCGCCCTGGATCAGGTGTTTGCAGGCCCGCACCGAGGAGGGCGACTGGTTGGCGACTTTCTCGGCCAGGGCCACGGCCGTATCCAGCGCCTCACCCTGGCCTACCAGCTGTTCGGCCAGGCCGATCTTCTCGGCAGTGGCGGCGTCCACCCGCTCACCACAGAGAATCATGCGCTTGGCCCAGCCTTCGCCCACCAGCCAGGGCAGATTCTGGGTGCCGCCGGCGCAGGGCAGCAGGCCGACGCCGGCCTCGGGCAGGGCCATCTGGGCATTCTCGGCCACTATGCGGATGTCGCAGGCCAGCGCGCATTCCAGTCCGCCGCCCATGGCATAGCCGTTGACCGCGGCAATGGACACGCCGTCGTAGGCACTCAGGCGCTCGAAAGCGCGACCGAAGGCCTTGGCCATGGTGGCGGCCACGCCCTTGTCGCCGTCGGCGAACAGCTTGAGGTCGGCCCCGGCGGAGAAGAACTTCTCGCCGCTGCCGGTGATCACCAGGGCGTAGTTGTCGCGGTCGGCGTCCAGCGCCTCGACCGCGTCATACAACTGGTTCAGCGAATCCCGGGTCCAGGTGTTTGCCGGCGGATTGTCGATGGTGAGCACGGCCACGTGGCCGCGTTTTTCGACGTTGATGTTGCTCATGATCGTCCGTTTCCCCTGTCGTATTGCCAGTCCCGAGTCCCGAGTCCCGAGTCCCGAGTCCCGAGTCCCGAGTCCCGAGTCCCGAGTCCCGAGTCCCGAGTCCCGCAGCTATTGCATCTGTTCGAGTACGCCGTCGGCGAACATGCGCCGGGCAATCACCAGACGCATGATCTCGTTGGTGCCTTCCAGGATCTGGTGCACCCGCAGGTCGCGGATCATGCGCTCGAGCGGGTATTCGCGGATGTAGCCGTAGCCGCCGTGCAGCTGCAGGGCATCGTTGCAGATGTTGAAGCCGGCGTCGGTGGCGAAGCGCTTGGCCATCGCGCAGTAGGCGGTGGCCTCGGGGTCGCCGCGGTCGAGCTTGCTGGCGGCCAGCCGAATCATCTGCCGGGCGGCGACCAGATCGGTGGCCATGTCCGCGAACTTGAACTGCAGTGCCTGGAACTGGTTGAGCCGGTTGCCGAACTGGCTGCGCTCGGCCATATAGTTGCGGGTGGTCTCCATCGCCGCCTGGGCGGTGCCCACGGAACAGGTGGCGATGTTGATGCGGCCACCATCCAGCCCCTTCATGGCGAACTTGAAGCCCTCTCCCTCCTCGCCCACGCGATAGCGGGCCGGGATGCGGGCGTCGTCGAAGTTGATGGCCCGGGTCGGCTGGCAGTTCCAGCCCAGCTTCTCTTCCTTCTTGCCGTAGGACACGCCGTCGGCATCGCCCGGCACCAGAAAGCAGCTGATGCCGCCCGCCCCGTCACCACCGGTGCGGGCCATCACTACCAGCGCCTCGGTATCGCCGGCCCCGGATGAGAACACCTTGCCGCCGTTGAGCACATAGTCGTCGCCGTCGCGCCTGGCGGTGGTCTTGAGCTGGGCGGCATCCGAGCCGGCGCCCGCTTCGGTCAGACAGTAGGAGGCCAGCTTGCGGCCCGACGTGAGTTCCTCGCCCCACTCGCCCACCAGCTCCTCGTTGCCGAAGGCCGTGACCATCCAGGTGGCCATGTTGTGGATGGTCATGAACGCCGTGGTGGAGGTGCAGCCGCCGGCCAGGGCCTCGAACACGATGGACGAATCCAGCCGCGACAGACCCAGGCCCCCGGCTTCCTCAGGCGCGTACAGCCCGCAGAAGCCGAGCTCCCCGGCCGCAGAAATCACGTCCTTGGGGAAGTGCGACTCGGCATCCCATTCGGCCGCGTGCGGGGCCAGCTCGCTGGCAGCGAAGGTGGCCGCCGCCTCGCGGTAGGCCCGCTGGTCTTCGGAGAGTTCGAAATCCACGGCGCCGGCTTACTTCATGTTGATGGTGAGATTCGGGCCACCCGCGGGGATGCCCGAATCGAACCAGCGCGAGATCACGGTCTTGGTTTCGGTGAAGAACCGGATCGACTGCTTGCCGTAGGCGTGCAGGTCGCCATAGAAGCTGCCCTTGGCACCGGTGAACGAGAAGAAGGGCACCGGCACCGGAATGGGCACGTTCACGCCCACCTGGCCGACCTCGATCTCGTGGGTGTACTTGCGGGCGGCCGCGCCGCTGGCGGTGAAGATCGAGGTGCCGTTGCCGTAGGGGTTGGCGTTGATCATGGCGATCGCCTCGTCCAGCGAGCCGGCCTCCACCGTGCACAGCACGGGACCGAAGATTTCCTCGTCGTAGACGGTCATGCCGGGCTTGACGCCGGAGAACAGCGTGGGGCCGACCCAGTTGCCGTCCGGATAACCCTCGACGGTGCACTCGCGCCCGTCCAGTTCCAGTTTCGCGCCTTCCTTCTCGCCCTGGCCGATCAGATCACGGATGCGCTGGGCCGCGCCGGCGTTGATCACCGCCCCGTAGCCGGCGCCCTCGTCATCCCAGCGGCCGGGACGCACGGTTTCCATGGCGGCCTTGATCTCGGGCAGCCACTCGCGGGTCTCGCCCACCAGCACGGCCACGGAATTTGCCATGCAGCGCTGGCCGGCGGCGCCTACCGCCGAGCCCACCAGGTTGTTGATGGTCTGCTGCTTGTCGGCGTCGGGCAGGATCACCATGTGATTCTTGGCCCCGGCAAACGCCTGGCAACGCTTGAGATGGTCGGTGGAGGTCCGGTAGACGTGCTGGGCCACCGGCACCGAACCCACGAAGGACACCGCACGGATGGTCGGGTGGGTGAGCAGCGTATCCACCTGTTCGCGACCGCCGTGGACCACCTGCAGCACGTCCGGCGGGAAGCCGGCTTCCAGAAACAGCTCGGCCAGCCGGTTGGGGGTCATCGGATCCTGTTCCGAGGGCTTCAACACGAAGGTATTGCCGGTCACGATTGCCAGCGGGAAGAACCACAGCGGGATCATTGCCGGGAAGTTGAATGGGGTAATGCCCGCGCACACACCGATCGGATGCGTGATGGTGCGCGTGTCGATGCCGCCGGCAATGTTCTCGGCCGAATCGGCCAGCATCAGCGCCGGGGCGTGGCAGGCCTGCTCCGCCACTTCAATGCCGCGCCAGACGTCACCCTTGGCATCCGCGAAGGTCTTGCCCGTTTCCTTGGCGAGAATTTCGCCCAGCTCGTCGTGGTGCTCCTTGAGCAGCGCCTGGTAGCGGAACATCATCCGCGCGCGCTCGGACACCGGCACTTCCTTCCAGGTCTTGAACGCCTCGGCGGCGGATGAAATCGCCTGCTCCATCTCGTCCGGCGTGGTGTTCGGCGCCCGGGCGATCACGTCCTGGGTGGCCGGGTCGGTCACGTCGATCCAGTCGGCACAGGCCGAGGTCCGCCACTCACCGGCGATCAGATTGAGAACGTCGGGGGCGTTTTGCATCGCTTGGGGATTGGTAGCCATCGCGGATTTCCTGTTGTTCGTTTCTGTGGGGCGGCCGCGGTACGGCCGGCCTTCTCGGGGCGCAACTCTAAAGTGTACCCGCTGACCGGTCCCACCTCGAACGGGTAGGGGCCCGGCACCTCGCGTCACCGATCAGACGGGCCTTATCGCAACACCACGGTCCGGTTGCCGTTGACCATCACCCGATCTTCCAGGTGGTAGCGCAGGCCGCGGGCCAGCACGGTCTTCTCGATGTCCTTGCCACAGCGGGCAAGATCGGTCACCGAATCCGCGTGCGAGACCCGATTGACGTCCTGCTCGATGATCGGCCCCTGATCCAGCTCCTCGGTGACGTAGTGACAGGTGGCGCCGATCAGCTTTACGCCCCGCTGGTAGGCCTGGTCATACGGACGTGCCCCGACAAAGCTGGGCAGGAAGCTGTGGTGGATGTTCAGCACCCGGCCGAGATACCGGCGGCACAGCTCGGGCGGCAGAATCTGCATGAAGCGGGCCAGCACCATGGTGTCGCCCCGGTAATGGTTGAACAGGCGTTCGATCTCGGCGAACCCGGCGGCCTTGTCGTCGCGGCCGATGGGTACGTGATGGAAATCGATGCCGTGCCATTCCACCAGCCCGCGGGCATCCTCGTGATTGGCGATCACACAGGGGATGTCGATATCCAGCTCCCGGCACTGCCAGCGCTCGAGCAGATCGTAGAGGCAGTGCAACTGGCGGGATGCCAGGATCACCACGCGATGTCTCACCGCGCTGTCGCTGACGCGCCAGTCCATCCCGAATTCATCGGCAATCGGGGCGAACCGTTCGCGCAACACGGCCGGCTCGATTCCCAGCGATTCGGCCCGCACCTCCACCCGCATGAAGAAGCGATTGGTCTGCTCGTCGGCATGCTGGCTGGAGCGCAGAATCCAGCCGCCCTGCTCAGCCAGGAAACCGGCCACGCGGGCCACGATGCCCACCCGGTCGGGGCAGGAAAAACGCAGTGTGTAGAAACGGTTTCGTTGCATCGATGGCACCAGCCGGCGAGTGAGAGTCAGCACTGACCCCCATATTAAGGCAGGCCCGGCGCCCGGGGGCGATGCGGGCAGCGGCCCGCACTAGGTATTACACTCCCGCGGTCCGATGCGAACAGGAGTGAGAACCGATGACCGAACAAAACCGCCAGTGGATTCTGCGCCAGCGCCCGGTGGGCGATGTCAGCGACAACGACCTGGTCCTGGAGACCGGCGACATGCCGAGCGCCGACGAGGGCGAGATCGTGGTGCGCACCCGCCTGCTGTCCATGGACCCGGCCAACCGCGCCTGGATGAACGAAACCCCCAGCTACATGGACCCGGTGCCCCTCAACGGCCCGATGCTCGGCATGGCTCTGGGCGAGGTCACGGAAAGCCGCAGCGACCAGTTCAGCGTCGGCGACACCGTCATGGGCCTGGGCAGCTGGAGCGAATACTGCAAGCGTCCGGCCGCTGCCTTCCAGCCGGTGCCCACCCTGCCCGGCCTGTCGGAACAGGAAGTCTTCGGCATGCTGCTGGTGGTCGGTCCGACCGCCTATTTCGGGGTGCATGACATCTGCGCGCCGAAACCGGGGGAAACCCTGGTGGTCTCCGGCGCCGCCGGGGCGGTGGGCTCCATCGCCGGGCAACTGGGCAAGGCCTGGGGCGCCCGCGTGGTCGGCATTGCCGGCGGTGCCGAGAAATGCCGCCGCGTGACCAAGGAATACGGCATGGACGCGGCCATCGACTACAAGGCCGAGAACGTCAACGCCCGGCTGGGCGAACTTTGTCCGGACGGCATCGACTGCTATTTCGACAATGTCGGCGGCGACATTCTCGACGCTGTGCTCGGCCGCATGAACGACTTTGCCCGCGTGGCCCAGTGCGGGGCCATTTCCATGTACAACGCCGACAAGCCGGTGCCGGGGCCCTACAACTACATCAACATCGTCATGCGGCGGATCAAGATCCAGGGCTTCATCGTGCTCGATCACATGGACCGCTACCCCGAGGCCTTCGAAGTGCTGGCCAGCCTGCGCAACGACGGCAAGCTGCACTGGGACTTCGACCTCGACGAAGGTCTGGACAACGCGCTCACCGCTTTCCGCAAGCTCTACAGTGGCGACAACACCGGCAAGATGCTGCTCAAGGTCGCCGATTAACGTCGAAAAACAAGGAGTCACCTCATGAGTCTGCCGGCCGCCATCGCCGACCGTCTGCGCCTGCCCGTGTTCGGGGCGCCCATGTTCATCGTGTCGAACCCCGAACTGGTCATCGCCCAGTGCAAGGCCGGGGTGGTCGGCAGTTTCCCCTCGCTCAACGCCCGTCCGGCGGATCAGCTCGAGGTGTGGCTCGAGCGTATCAAGAGCGAACTGGCCGACTGGGACGCCGCCAATCCGGATGCGCCCGCGGCGCCGTTCGGCGTCAACCTGATCGTGCACAAGTCGAACGACCGCCTCGAGCACGACCTCGAACTGTGCGTTAAACACGAAGTGCCCATCGTGATCACCTCGCTGGGCGCGCAGAACGCGGTCAACGACGCCATCCACAGCTACGGCGGCATGGTGATGCATGACGTGATCAACCAGCGCTTCGCCCACAAGGCGATCGAGAAGGGGGCCGACGGCCTGATCGCGGTATGTGCCGGGGCCGGCGGCCATGCCGGCACGCAATCCCCGTTCGCCTTCGTGCAGGAGCTGCGCGAATGGTTCGACGGCCCGCTGGCGCTGTCCGGCTGCATCGCCAACGGCCGGTCGGTAGCCGCCGCCCGGGCCATGGGTGCCGATGTGGCCTACATGGGCTCGCCCTTCATCGCCACCGCCGAGGCCAACGCCCACGACAACTACAAGCAGATGGTGGTCGACAGCACCGCCGAGGACATCGTCTACACCAACTACTTCTCCGGGGTGCACGGCAACTACCTGAAATTCAGCGTGGAGAAGGCCGGCTATGACGCCGCCGACCTGCCCGAGGCCGACCCCTCCAAGATGGACTTCGGTTCAAAAGACGGCGACAACGAGGGCCCCAAGGCCTGGAAGGACATCTGGAGCGCGGGCCAGGGCGTGGGCGGCGTCCACAGCGTCCAGCCCACGGCCGATTTCGTGGCCGGGCTGCGCCAGGAATACGAGGCCGCCAAGGGCGCGCTCTGACGCCCTGAAAGAACGCGGAGCGCGGGGCTAAAGTTCAGCCGCGCGCCGCCGTTAGCTTCACTACCACTGACCCCAAGGTGGCACCCGGCCCGCGTTCCCCCTTCGCGGGCCGGCAACCGGACCGGCGATCAACGCGAGTGTCGCCGGACCAACCGAGCGGGACGGCTTTCTCCCCCTGGCCGTCCCGCTCGTTTTTTCAATCATCGCCGGCGCTGTCAGCATCCAGCTCACATCGCGCAGGCAGAAGCGGCGCCAGCTCGGGCCAGACGTTATCCAGCATGCGCGGCTGGGCCGCGGCGGTGGGATGAATCCCGTCGGCCTGCATCAGGTCGTCGTCCAGGGCCACGCCTTCCAGCAGGAACGGCACGAAGGCCACCTCGGTGGCCGCCACCGTCTGTTCGAAGGCGGCATCGAAGGCGCGGGTATAGGCCGCCCCGTAGTTGGGCGGAATGCGAATGCCCACCAGCAGCACCCGGGCGCCGGCGTCGCGCGACGCCGCAATCATGGCTTCCAGATTGGCCTGCAGCCGCGCCGGCGGCAGCCCCCGCAGGCCGTCGTTGCCACCCAGTTCCAGGATCACCAGCTCAGGCTCATGACGTGTCAGCAACGGCGCCAGCCGGGCCCGGCCGCCGGCTGTCGTCTCGCCGCTGACCGAGGCATTATGCACGGGCAGCGCGTCGCAAACCCGCGCCACACGCGTATCCAGCAGCGATACCCAGCCCTGTTCCGCTTCCAGGCCGTAACCGGCGCCCAGGCTGTCGCCCAGCACCAGGATGCCGTCGGCGGCGGCAAGCCCGGGCAGCCACCCGCACAGCAACAAGATCCACACACGCATGAACAACACTCCGATGGTCGAGGCGCGCGGCGTTTCGCGCACCGTTCCCGGCCCCGACGGGCCCCTGATGTTACTCGACGCCATCGACCTGACCGTGGCCCGCGGCGAAACCGTGGCGGTGGGCGGTCCCTCGGGCAGCGGCAAGTCCACCCTCCTGGGACTGCTGGCGGGGCTGGATGTGCCCAGCGCCGGCGACATCCGGCTGGCCGGCGAGGCTTTCAGCGACCTCGACGAGGACGCCCGGGCCGCCCGCCGCGGCGCCCTGTGCGGCTTCGTGTTCCAGTCATTCCATCTGGTAAGCGACCTCACGGCGCGGGAAAACGTGATGCTGCCGCTGGAACTGGCCGGCGCCGACCGGCCCGGTGACGCGGCCGACCGCTGGCTGGAACGCGTGGGCCTGACCCATCGCCGCCAGCATTTCCCGCCCACACTGTCGGGCGGCGAGCAGCAGCGGGTGGGGCTGGCCCGGGCGTTCGCCACCCGTCCGCAGCTGCTGTTCGCCGACGAACCCACCGGCAGCCTCGACCACGCCAATCGCGACCGCGTGGCGGAACTGCTGTTCGACCTCAACCGCGAGGCCGGCACCGCGCTGCTGCTGGTCACCCACGATGATGACCTCGCCCACCGCTGTCAGCGGGTGCTGCGGCTGGAGGCCGGGCGGCTGCAACATGGGTAGTCTGCAGCGCTGCTGGCGGGACGGCGCCTTCCGCATCCTGGCGTTGTCCGTGGGCCTGGCCGCACTGGCGCTGGCCAGCGTGATCCTGCTGCGCGCGGAACTCGACCAGCGGGTGGACCAGCGCACCGCCGCCAGCCTGGGCGGCGCGCTGGTACTCGAAGGCAGCCGCGCCCCCGATGATGGCCAGCGGCCGGTCGGAAACGAGCTGTCCAGCTCCCTGGTGCTGGAATTCCCCACCGTGGTGGTGGCCGGCGATGACACCCTGCTGGTGTCGGCCAAGGCGGTGGACGCCGACTATCCGCTGCGCGGCGAGCTGCAGGTGGCGCCCGATCGTTTCGGCGCCGCCGGCCCCCGCGATCACGGCCCGCGGCCGGGCAACGCCTGGGTGGCCGACGGCGTGATCGACCGCCTGGGCAAGGCCGTGGGCGACACGCTGACGCTGGGCGAAACCGACCTGACCATTACCGGGGTGATCCGCAGCGAACCCGATCAGGGCACCGCCTTCTACAGCGTCAATCCGCGGGTGATGATGCACGCCGACGACGTGGCCGCCAGTGGCGTGATCGGCCCCGGCAGCCGGCTGGATTACCGCCTGCTGGTGGACGGGCCGGCGGCGGCCGTGGCCGCCCATCGCCGACAACTGGAATCCGCCAGCCTGCGTCCGGATCAGTCCCTCGAAGGCGTGGACGACGCCCGCGTGCGCTCGTTCGGCCCGCTGCAGCAACTGACGCTCTACGTCAGCGTCGGCGTGCTGCTGGTGGTGGTGCTGTGCGCGGCGGCGCTGACCATGGCCAGCGCCCAGCGCGCCGCCCGTCAGGCCCGGCTGGCCGCCCTGCTGCGCACCTTCGGTGCCCCGCGCCGGCGGGTGCTGCGACGGCTGCTCACCGGCGAGGCCATCGCCTTGTTGCCGGCGGTGGCCGCCGGTCTGTTGCTGGGTAGCCTGGTCGTCGTGATCGCCCGCCAGGCCCTGGGCTGGCAGGGGCCGCTGGCCGCCGGTCCGGCCGACTGGCTACTGATCGCCGCACTGCCGCCCGGCCTGTGGCTGGTGTTCGGCGTGACCCAGGGCCTGGCCCTGGCCCGAGCCCCGATTACCCGGCTGCTTCAGCGTAGCGGCGGGGTCCAGCCGGTGGGCGCGGGCGGGCTGGTCGCCGCGGCGGCGCTGCTGGCGCTGGCCGCTGCCTGGCTGAGCGGCTCCGCGCAGGAACTGGCCTGGTTGATCGGCCTGCTGCTGGTGCTGGCCATCGGGCTGCCGGCCGCGCTGTGGCCGCTGCTCAAGGGGCTCGACTGGCTCAGTCCGCGGCTGCCGCTGGCCAGCCGGCTGGCCCTGCGCCGGCTGACCCGCCGGCCGGCTCTGGCCCTGCCCCTGCTGGCGGCGCTGATGGCGGCGATGGCGGTGCTTGCCCTGTCCGGCCATGTCGGCACCCGGCTGCTGGCCGACTGGCGCGCCAGCCTTCCCGAGCGGGCCCCCAACTACTTTCTGCTGAACGTATTCGACGCCGACCTGCCAGCCCTGGACGCCTGGCTTGACGACCACGACGCGCTGGCCAAGCCGCGCTACCCGGTCACCCGGGCCCGGCTCACCGAGATCAACGACCAGCCGGTGCGCCAGGCGGTGACCAAGGAGTCCCGCCAGGCCGGCAACGCGTTGAATCGCGATCTGGTGCTCACCGAAACCGACCGCCTGCCGCCCAGCAATCAGGTCAGCGCCGGCCGCTGGCACGGCGAGGACGACACCACCGGCGTGTCGGTGGAAACCGAGCTGGCACAGGGGCTGGGCATTTCACTGGGCGACGACGTCACCTTCGTGGGCCCGTCCGGCGAACTCACCGCCACTGTGACCAGTCTGCGAACCGTGGACTGGGAGAGCTTCGAGCCCAATTTCTACTTCATCTTTACCCCCGGCACGCTGCCCGCCGCCGATCTGTCCTGGCTGACCAGTTTCTGGCTACCACCCGGCGACGGCGGCCGGCTGGCCGGGCTGCTCAAACAAATGCCCCAGGCCACGCTGCTGGACGTGAACACCCTGCTCGACCGGGCCCAGGCCATCATCAACCAGGCCAGCCGCGCCAGCGCCCTGCTGGCCGCGCTGCTGATGGCCGCCGCTCTGCTGGTGCTGGCCGCCGCGCTGATGAGCCTGCGTACCATAAGGGACCGCGACAACGCCATGCTGCGGGTACTTGGGGCGGACGCCGCGCTGCTGCGCCGCATCGCCTGGCGCGAGGCGCTGGCCTGGGGCGGGCTGGCCGCGATCGGCGCCAGTCTGCTGATGACCGCCGCCCTGTGGCCGCTAGGTCACCTGCTGTTCGACGGGCGTCTGCCCTGGTCGATCTGGCAACTGCTGCCGGCCGCCGCCGCGCTGGGCATCGCCCTGGGCGGACTGCGGCTGGGCCGCGGCGGGGACGATGGCCCCATGCGCCTGCTGGCCTCGTAGCAAGGTCATCCGCGCCCTTTTTTGCTAATCTTGCGCCCGCAAAAACGGTTCGGGGGAGCTATGGCCCGTTATCAATGCGACGATTGCGGCTTCATCTATGATGAGGCCGAAGGCTGCGAACACGAGGGTTTCAAGCCGGGTACGCCCTGGTCGGAAATCCCCGAGGACTGGCCCTGCCCCGATTGCGCCGTCCGGGAAAAACCGGACTTCATCCCACTCGACGATTAGGAATCACGATGAAGAAGTGGCAGTGCATTGTCTGCGGCTGGATCTACGACGAGGCCGAAGGCTTGCCCGACGAGGGCATCGAACCCGGCACCAAGTGGGAGGACATCCCCGACGACTGGACCTGCCCGGACTGCGGCGCACCCAAGGACGACTTCGAGATGATGGAGGTCGACTGACACCGCCGCGCGGATGCGGGCAAGGATCGCGCGGCATCGATCGGAGGGCCCCTGAATGAGCGGCGTCCGCCTGGACAAGTGGTTGTGGGCCGCGCGGTTCTTCAAGACCCGCACCCAGGCCACGAACGCCGCCAACGGCGGCAAGGTGTCGGTTAACGGCGGGGGCGGCAAGGCCGGCCAGACCGTGCGGATCGGCGACAAGCTCGACATCCGCAAGGTCGGTCAGCAGTTCCGCATCCAGATCACCGACCTGGCCGATCGCCGCGGCAGCGCCACCGCCGCCGAAGCCCTCTATCACGAGGACGAGGCCGACCGCACCGCGCGTCTCGACGCCATGGCCATGCGCCGGGCCGAGGCCCGCAGCCAGCCCCGACCCGACGGGCGGCCCGACCGCAAGGGGCGCCGGCAGTTGCGGGATATCAAGCATCGGGGTGGGTGAGTCGAAGCGACCATACCCGGGTATCGCACCTTTTCCTCATTCCCGTCGGGACGAGCCGAGCACTGCAGGGCGGTGAGGTCCCAGGCCCGAAGGGGCGCGCACAGGGCATCCTGCCTCGAACCCCGTTCGAGGCAGGACTCGCCCGCCGGAAGCGGTTCTTTGGTGACTTTCTTGTCGCACAAGAAAGACACCCGGCCCGCTTTAGCGGGGCGGAATTCTCTTCATTTCTGAAGCGCTGGAAACGCTGAGTTACCAGGATGACTCAAGATTGCCGCGGCCCCTGACGGGGCCTCGCAATGACGTTTTTAAGGCGTTGGGACGCGTTGATTCGGACAGGCGACATGAATGACGCCTTACGGCCCGGTATATGCCGCTGTAACCGCCGATCCGCACCGCGGCGGCAGCGTCGCTAAATCACCGGCAACCGCGACTCCACCACCGCCCGATCCGCCATCGGCGGCGACACGGCCAGTTCGGCGGAGGCCGCGGCCAGGCGCTCCCCCGCCAGGCGCGCGCCGCGAATATTGCCGGCCATCGGCCCCAGTTCCATTTCCGCCAGTCGGCCGGTCACGTACAGCCCCGGCCGCCACTGCAGATCGGGTTGCGGGGCGGGAAAGCCGCAGGGGGTCAGCGGCGGGGCCAGTTCGCGGATCAGCTGGCTGATGAGCTGGCCGCCGGGCAGGCGGTCGGCGAACCCGGTGGCGACAACCAGTTCGTCCGCCGGCACGGTGCGGCGATCGGCCAGCACCACGCCGCGGTCGTCCAGACCCATGGCCGAACCCACATGCACATGCAGCGCGCCGCGACGGATGGCGCGTTGCAGCCCGGCGGCCACGTCGCGCGGCAGGGTGCCCGGATGGCGGGCCACCTGGATACGCCGCCGGCGCTGGCGCCAGTCGCCGGCGGCAAACGGCACCAGGCAGCGGGGCCCGGCGTAGCAGGGCTGGGCGTCGAAATCCGCCCGGCGCAGGCGCCGGCGGGTGACCAGATTCACCGACCGGCCGCGGGCGATCAGGCACAGGGCAAGCTGCCCGGCGGTGATGCCGCCGCCGATGATGGCGACGTGGCCGTCACCGCCCGGCATGGCGAAATCGTGATCGAACACATGCGGCACGCCGGCGGCCCAGTCCGGCCGGTCGGGCGCGGGCGGCCCGGGGGCCAGCAGCACCCGGCGGGTCCACCACGAGCGTTCCCGGCCCCAGACGCGATAGCCGCCGGCCTGGGGTTCGATGCGGGTCACCCGTTCGCAGGCGCGCAGATGCGCCGGTTCGTCGGCGATCAGTTGACGACAGTGGGCGTCGAACAACGCCAGCGCCGGGCGTTGATACGGATCGATGAAGGCCGGGCCGTCCAGACGCACGCTGTCGGCAAAGCGCCGCAGGGCATCGCTGCGCAGGCCCAGATGATGAGCCTGGGGCGAGCGCAGATAGTCCATGCCGCAGGCCTCGGCCCGGCGGTCCCAGGCGGCCAGCGGGGCCGGGGCATCGTCCACGATCAGCAGATCGTCATCGGCCACGCCCAGCCGGCCGCGCAGCACCCGGGATAAGTGGGTGCCATGCACCCCGCCGCCGACAATCAGCCATTCGAGCACGGTCGCTCAGCCCCCCTCGCTCATCCCAGCGCCCGCATCTGACCGGCAGTGAGCTGCCAGCGCAGGGTGCCAGTGCCGCCCTCGGCCGGGCCGGGGAATTCCACGCAGGCCGCGCCGGCCTTTTTCAGCGACAGGATGCGGTCGCGCTTGCGGGTCAGGCCCCAGGACACCCAGGCAGACAGGTCCGGCTCGTGCCCCACCAGGATCAGCGATTCGTCGGTGGGACGGCCATGCAGCCAGGTATCCAGCGCCTCCGGACCGGCGCCGGGATTCAGCGCCGCCGATTCCACCAGCGGCGGCTCACCCACGTACGGCGCCAGCAGTTCGGCGGTCTGCTGGGCCCGCAGCAGCAGGCTGGACACGATGGTATCCACTGCCTGGCCTTCGAGGCAGGCACGCAGACCGGCGGCGGCCGCCCGGGTACGGCGGCGGCCCTTGTCGGTCAACGGGCGTTCCTCGTCGGAAAGCCCCATGTCGTGCGCTTCCTCGCGATCCATTGCTATGCCGTGACGAAAGGCGATGATGTCCATCGGATGGTCACCTCTAAACCATGAATGCGTCGGGGCGATGACAGCCCCGCCGCGGGGTTCGACACCGGCGAACGGCCGTCAATTCGGCACTATCCGCCGCGACGCCGGAATGCCGATCCGGCTTTCCATTCAAATCAGAAGCTTACCGCAGTGCAGCGCGCAATGGCTGCCGGGCAGGCGGGTACGGGCAGTCGCATCACGGTAACCCCGAACCGGGTTTTTATCCCGGTGCCGGCCGGGCACGCCAGCCCCCTGATTGCGCAGCGATTCTGGCGCTGTCCACACGGGATATCCACAGGTCATCCCGGTCCCAATGCACCGGCTTTTCCACCGGCGGACACAATATGTAGTAACGAATGCGCAAAATACGCTTGTTGACCACACCATATAGTGGTGTATTGTTGAGTCGTCGCCCGTGACCGCGGGCGCCCGAACAACGAACCGCCAGCAGGGGTGAACGCACATGCAGACGCAAACAGACGCCGTGACCGAGCGGCCGCAACAGCCTGTTGATACGCCGTCCAGCGCGGAACTGGCCGCCACGGCGCCGGGCTCCTACAAGGTGATCCGCCGCAACGGCAAGGTCACGCCGTTCGACCGTTCCAAGATCGAGGTGGCCCTGACCAAGGCGTTCCTGGACGTGGAAGGCCGCTCGGGCGCTGCCTCGAGCCGCATCCGCGACACCGTCAAGCAGTTGTCCGAGCAGGTGGAACAGGGCGTGACCCGCAGCCTGCCCGGCGGCGGCGCGGTGCACATCGAGGACATCCAGGACTACGTGGAGCTGGCGCTGATGCGCGGGGGCGAGCACAAGGTGGCCCGCTCCTACGTGCTGTACCGCGAGGAACGCGCCCGCGAACGCGCCGAGGCCGCGGCCAAGAGCGGCAAGACCGGCGCCACCGTGGCCAAGGGCGCCATCAACGTGGCGTTCAAGGACGGCACCACCCGGGCGCTGGATGAAGTCCGCCTGAAGAAGGTGATCGAGGAGGCCTGCCACGAGGTCAAGGGCGTGGACGCCGAACGCCTGCTGGCCGACACCATCAAGAACGCCTACGACGGCATCAACGAGGACGAACTGGCCACCGCGCTGGTGCTGTCCGCCCGCCAGCGGCTGGAAGCCGAGCCCAATTACGGCCAGGTCGCCGCCCGCCTGCTGCTGGACAAGCTGCGTCACGAGGCGCTGACCTTCCTGGCCGACGGTCAGGTGGAATACGCCACCCACACCGAGATGACCCAGCGCTATGCGGATTACTTCGCGGACTACGTCAAGCGCGGCGCCGAGCTGGAACTGCTGGATTCCCGCCTGCTGGAATACGACCTCGAGCGCCTGGGCAACGCCCTGATCGCCGACCGCGACCTGCAGTTCACCTACCTGGGCCTGCAGACGCTCTACGACCGCTACTTCATCCACTCCGAGGGCAACCGCTTCGAGCTGCCGCAGGCCTTCTTCATGCGGGTGGCCATGGGGCTGGCGATCAATGAAATCGAGAGAGAAGAGCGGGCGATCGAGTTCTACAAGCTGCTTTCCAGCTTCGACTTCATGAGCAGCACGCCCACCCTGTTCAACAGCGGCACCCTGCGCCCGCAGCTGTCGAGCTGCTACCTGACTAGCGTGGCCGACGACCTGGGCGGCATCTACGGCGCCATCCACGACAACGCCATGCTGAGCAAATTCGCCGGCGGCCTGGGCAACGACTGGACCCCGGTGCGCGCCATGGGCGCCCACATCAAGGGCACCAACGGCAAGTCCCAGGGCGTGGTGCCGTTCCTGAAGGTGGTCAACGACACCGCGGTGGCGGTCAACCAGGGCGGCAAGCGCAAGGGCGCGGTCTGCGCCTACCTGGAGACCTGGCACAAGGACATCGAGGAATTCCTGGAGCTGCGCAAGAACACCGGCGACGACCGCCGCCGCTGCCACGACATGAACACCGCCAACTGGGTGCCGGATCTGTTCGTCAAGCGCGTGCTCGACGACGCCCAGTGGACGCTGTTCTCGCCCAACGACGTGCCCGACCTGCACGACCTGACCGGCAAGGCCTTCCAGGAGGCCTACGAGCGCTACGAGGCCAAGGTGGACGCCGGCGAAATCAAGAACGCCAAGAAGGTGTCCGCCGTGGGCCTGTGGCGCAAGATGCTGTCGCAGCTGTTCGAGACCGGCCACCCCTGGTTCACGTTCAAGGACCCCTGCAACCTGCGCAGCCCGCAGCAGCACGTGGGCGTGGTGCACTCGTCCAACCTGTGTACCGAGATCACGCTCAACACCAGCCCGGGCAAGGAAATCGCGGTGTGCAACCTGGGGTCGATCAACCTGCCCCAGCACATCGTCGACGGGGAACTGGACAGCGCCAAGCTGGAAGCCACCGTCAACACCGCCCTGCGCATGCTCGACAACGTGATCGAGTACAACTACTACAGCGTCAAGACCGCGCGTGACTCCAACCTGCGTCACCGCCCGGTGGGCCTGGGCCTGATGGGCTTTCAGGACGCCCTGTACAAGCTCAAGCTGCCCTACGAATCCGAGGACGCGGTGACCTTCGCCGACCGCTCCATGGAGCAGATCAGCTACTACGCCATCCAGGCCTCCACCAACCTGGCCGAGGAGCGGGGCGCCTACTCCAGCTTCAAGGGCAGCCTGTGGGATCAGGGCGTGCTGCCGATCGACTCCATCCGCATACTGCGCGACAACCGCGGGGCGGAGTACCTGGACCAGGACGACTCCCACACCCTGGACTGGGACAGCCTGCGCGCCCGCATCAAGCAGGTGGGCATGCGCAACTCCAACTGCATGGCCATCGCCCCCACCGCGACCATCGCCAACATCACCGGCGTGAGCCAGTCGATCGAGCCGACCTACCAGAACCTGTACGTCAAATCGAACCTGTCCGGCGAGTTCACCGTCATCAACCCCTACCTGGTGGATGACCTCAAGACCCTGGACCTGTGGGACGAGGTGATGGCCAACGACCTGAAGTACTACGACGGCTCCGTCCAGGCGGTGGACCGCATCCCGGACGATCTCAAGGTGCTGTACAAGTGCGCCTTCGAGATCGACCCCAAGTGGCTGGTGGAAGCCGGCAGCCGCCGTCAGAAGTGGCTGGACCAGGCCCAGAGCCTGAACCTGTACATGGCCCAGCCCTCCGGCCGGAAACTGGACGAGCTGTACAAGTTCGCCTGGCAGAAGGGCCTGAAGACCACCTACTACCTGCGCACCATGGGCGCCTCGCACACCGAGAAATCCACCATCACCGACCATCGCCTGAACGCGGTGGCCCACGGCGGTGGTCACGGCAGCGGCGGTCCGGCCGCCGCCAGCGGTCGCGGTGCCGGCGCGGCCGGGGCCTCGAACGGCAGCACGGCCGGCGCGGCCCCGACCAATGGTCACGCCAACGGCAAGGCGCAAGCCGCGGCACCCGCCGCCCAGCCGACCGCCCCCATGGCCTGCGCCATCGACGACCCGGACTGCGAGGCCTGTCAGTAACCCGGATCTCTATCGCCTGAACGAAGCCATGCCCTCTCCCCGCCGGGGAGAGGGCCAGGGAGAGGGGGGAACGATTGCAACCATGACCCAACAAATGGACTGGCACCCAACAATCATCGACACCGGCGACGACCCGCGCGAATCCGGCCCGCTGCCCTCCCAGGCCAGCGACGCCAAACGCCATCAGCAGCAGATCCGCCAGCGGCGCACCCGCGCCCGCCGGGTGATGCAGCTGAACCGCCGCCGCTAGACAACCACGAAGACCGACGCCACCACGCAGCCGGCCTTCGACACCGACTTAACGCAAGACAAGGATGACGACCATGCTCGAATGGAACGACAACCGCCCGACCGATCCCAACCAGAGCGTGCACCCGCCGCAGCCGGCCGCCACCCCCGACCCCTTCGCGGTGGAAGACGGCGAGCTGCGCGCCCGCGAATCCGCCGACAAGGACACCGCCGTTACCGGCCTGGAACAGGTGGAAATGGGCGCCGACCGCGTGCAGGTGGACGACAAGGCCATCATCAACTGCCGCGCGGACGTCAACCAGCTGGTGCCGTTCAAGTACCAGTGGGCGTGGGAGAAATACCTGTCCGGCTGCGCCAACCACTGGATGCCGCAGGAAATCAACATGTCCGCCGACATCGCCATGTGGCAGGACCCGGACGCCCTGTCCGATGACGAACGCCTGATCCTCAAAAGGGGCTTCGGCTTCTTCGCGTCATCCGAATCGCTGGTGGCCAACAACCTGGTGCTGGGCATCTACAAGCACCTGACCAACCCGGAATGCCGCCAGTACCTGCTGCGCCAGGCCTTCGAGGAAGCCGTCCACGGCCACTGCTTCCAGTACATCGTGGAAAGCCTGAACCTGGACGAGGGCGAGATCTTCAACATGTACCGCGAGCTGCCCAGCGTCCACAACAAGGCCGCCTGGGCCATGCAGTACACCCAGAGCCTGAACGACCCGGACTTCACCACCGGCACCCCGGAAAACGACCAGAAGTTCCTGCGTGACCTGATCGCCTTCTACGTCATCTTCGAAGGCATCTTCTTCTACGCCGGCTTCGTGCAGTTCCTGTCATTCGGCCGCCGCAACAAGATGACCGGCACCGCCGAACAGGTGCAATACATCATGCGCGACGAATCGATGCACCTGAACTTCGGCATCGACGTGATCAACCAGATCAAGATCGAGAACCCCCACCTCTGGACCGCCAGCTTCCAGGAAGAGGCCCGGGCCATGATCGACAAGGCCATGCACCTGGAAATCGCCTACGCGCACGACTCCATGCCCCGCGGCGTGCTCGGCATGAACGCCAGCATGTTCGACGAGTACATGAAGTTCATCGCCAACCGCCGCTGCAGCCAGATCGGCCTGGCCGAACTCTACCCCGGCGCCGAGAACCCGTTCCCGTGGATGAGCGAGATGATGGACCTGAAGAAGGAGAAGAACTTCTTCGAGACTCGGGTGATCGAGTATCAGACGGGTGGGGCTTTGAGTTGGGATTGATTGTCAGTCACAGCATTAAGTGACCGAAATCACAGGATGCGGTGACCCTGCGAACGATTCGCAATTGGGCGGCTTGAGCACCGGAATCAACGCTGATATAAGGGACTGGTAGATAGGCGCGACGACGCAATCAAGCGTGTCGCGCCATTTCGAATCTTCGGGTCCGGTGACGTTGAAAGTTTAGAAATGAAATTTCACGTCAAGCCTCTTGAGTATGGTCAACTTACACGCGACAGTATCCGTTGAAGCGGATCGAATATCATCGTATTCTCCGCGTTACGGCTCGTAGATATAAGAATTTAGGATGAAAGTAGCGCCCGGACCTTACGTATTTTGAGGCCCCAAAGAGTCTTGAGCTTATACGTTCAAGGCCCGAGTTGTACGCCGATGGCAGCTGCGCCAAGTGCCGGGCTGGTCGAGCATTTAGGCCCGTCACTTCATTTCCAACGCTTGTAGTTAATGCCCAGCCATTAGGCGACTATCCCATGCGCGATGCGGCCGAGGAGATATTCCACCTCGCGCGCGCCGGTCTCACTTTTAGCGTATGCCAGAGGCGTGTGGCCTCCCAAGCCTCGATTCGGCGTATGCATCCAATCGATCGCCATCGCACGGTCACGAACGACACTCTCCGCTACCCCATATAGCCCCGCGACGCGTAATAGTCGATCCGACTCCGGCTCATTGAACCGCCCATCTCGCTCACGTTGATTAAGGGTGCTTTGCGAAACTCCTATAGTGTCTGCGAGCAGTTGCCTGGGCGCACCATAGCGACTACAGAGCACTGTAAACACCTCGAACCTGAAGCCCTGCTGGATGGCCTCGATCAGATCGGCAATTGCAGATCTCTTTGGGAGCTCTAGGACCCTGGCACCCTGCAACCGGTAGTCCATGCTCATTTCGCCGAACGGTTCCGAACCTTCGCCAATCGCCACCTGTGGCTCCACTCGTTATTCGTCAGGCTAGAGAAGGTATCAGGTTAGCGAATGCGGTAAGAAGCAAAGGAGTCCAATCTAGGCTCTACGCTGACATAAGAGGAAGTTCGGCTTGAGTGTCCAGCCGAACCCTCGACAACTCCCTTAGCATCGTCAGGAAGCAGCCTTATACGCACCATTTGCAAATTTACCTAAAACCACTTTCGTACCACGCTCCACATAACACGATAAACGTACTATTCAGAGGTAAAGGCGAACTATTGCAGATGAAGGTCAGCGGGCTGACTAAACCTTATTGATGCTCTAGCCATTTAGCCAGATCAGCACACTTGCATAAGAGCGTAAAAGAAAGCGGTGCGGTTAGCCAAAGTGAGAGCTGCTCGATCAGTACAAAGCCCACCCGGGATGGTCGGCCCGCAAGTAGCTCGTCAGAATTTCGGGACTCGGGTTTATTGCGTCGCGCCATGTTGCCTTCCTCGGGCTGTCATAATAGCTCAACACACTGAATCAAGCATTGATTTGACGATAGTCGAATTCAGCATCCAAAAGGCTATACAACTCAGAAGCAATCCGACGCCAACTACAACACCGACTATCCAAAGAATCAGCCGCTGGTGATTGATCCGTCTTTCCAGCATCAGGAAGGCCGCTTCAAACCCATCAGCGACCTCAAGGAGCTCTGATTTAAGTTGTCCTTTCTGACGTGCCACCTCGGTTTTTATGACTTCCAGAGTGTGCCCTTGGTTAACGAGCAGCAAGATCAAAAAAATACCGAAGATGAAGGCCCCAAGCAGAACTGCAGCGTTGGTAATGAAAACTGCGCCCATAACATCGGCTTTCTTCATCTGCGTTGCGACGACGACAGTAGCAGCAGGAATGCCCAGCAGTTGACCCTGTATGCTAGAAAGAACCTTGTGGATTCTTGAGGTGTACTCGACCTTCAGCGCCTCAACTTCATCACGCACCTTTTCGTAGGAGAATGCTGAGAGGAATACAGCATGCTGCGATTTTGCATCAGAAAGGATCACGTCCAGATTACGGAAGACGTGGTGAATCCTATTATTGGCGGAGATCCCGCGAGTCTGCCGGATTACTACCTTGGCTACAGCCTCAAGACGGTGCTTTCTGTGAAGACTGTCAGCACAGAATTCAACGAAAGCGTCACTGCTCTCGGGCGTAATTGCGTTGAGGTCCGTCGGCGAAATGTTGATAGGCAGATCGACAAGCCCGGCACTGTCAGCAAAGAGCAGTCGCGTCTTGTCCTTATCCACGAGCGTCGCGGAATCGCATAGCTGCTGCAGGACACTATGCAGCGGTTTCAAGTTCTCGCCTTCAGCCGGAGGTCCCGGATCTTCAGAAAACCAATCCAAATCAACGATATAAAATTCGCCAATAGGTGAAAGAAGCCGCGCACCGTTGCCCAGAAAAACTTCTAGATTGCGGTACACCGGAGTACTTCTAGGGGGGAACAGTCGAATATTTACCGCGGCACCTATCTGAACGTCCTCTGGCGCTGACAGAATGGCTAGACCGAGTTCTTCCGAGCGGTCTTCATCTTCTGCCTGCAATAGGAATAAACGCATCGATTCGCCTGAGACATCGAGATAAGCTTCAGTTGTGCCATCTACTTGTTTGGTATCCCTGATGGCCCGGTAGATTTCGACGATGTGAGCTAAGTCGTTCACGGCTCAGGGAAGTCGTTCTGGAAGCGTGCAATAACTTCGTCAGGCACGTTCTTAATAGTTATCTCTTTCGCATCAGCATTTAGCTGGATATTGCCTTCAGTCACAGCTTCCCGCTCGAATTTCATATGCCAGTGCGGGCCTTTCCCCTCGAAGCGGACAAGCCCCTTCAGGGCAGTCTTGTGTGGCACGAAGCCATCCGATATTCCGGAGTCAGGATCTATTAACGGCTCACGCAGCGCATCCGGGTTGTCCGGCCAGGCTCGATTGCAAAGTGAATCAATGTTCAGGGGTTCGGCGTTCTTGGCGCAGTCATTTAGGTACTGATAGATCAGACTACGAGCGGCTTCCCGCTGGTCTTCTGTGGCATCCAGCCTATTGACGGCACTACGGACGACATCCACCAAACGCGTCGTTTCCTTGCGTATGGCCTGGGGATGGGTGCAGCCCAGAAACCTCAGAAAGTAATCGGATACGTCTTTCGATGCGCCCTGAAGAAAGCTGACGTAGCGATCTTCGTTATCGAGCCAACGCGTGATATCCACCCGTCCCGCGAACCTCATGCTGTTGAGGTCGAGATGAACGCTATCGACGAGATTCAGGTTGTTGTCAATCGCCGCGCTTACCTTGTCGGTAAGTATCGTAACGATGAACCATTGGGAACCACCGCTCGTCACGTGCGCCATCAGTACACTGCCGCCCGTTGCCAAGTTTGAGCTGGCCTCGTTTGCCTTGGTCAGAAGGGTTTGCATCAGTGCATGGCTGGTTGCAACGAAATCAGCGGACTGATCCTGGAAGTGCTTGCGAAGGTTGGCCGCTGTGGGATAGTTCTGCTCATCGGCCTCAAAAGCTCCATGAGACTTCCCGGAGCGATTCTTGTAGGCGGCGTGGATCTCGTCGATCAGGCGATCCAAAGAGTTTGATGGTGGGAGCGGCGTATTCCGAAGCTGCAATGTTCCCTTAGCGCGTTGCGCCTTGATGATTTTGTGCGCGATTGCCGCAGTAGTGGTCAGTTCCATCCGAAGCTCCCAGAGTCATTCTTTTCTTAGCGCCATGATGGTAGAGATGCGTTATTCTGGCCTAAGCGCTTAGATCAACAAGGTCAGTCACGTTCATCACTGAGGGTAGCACTATGCGGAATACTACCCACTACCAGAAACCACCGTTTTCTTTACGCTTCGACTGTCCCTCTCAGAGCCCCTGAAAGGGCTTGATACGGCGCAAGAAACCACGTACAAAAAACTATATCAAGAATAGGTACGTTTTCTTGCTTATAGGATATGCCCGCGTGTCGACCGTCGACCAGCGCCCAGAGTTGCAACTGGATGCGCTGCGTGCCGCTGGGTGCGAGCAGGTCTTTGAGGATCGAATTTCGGGAGCCACCAGAGAACGCCCGCAGCTCGCCACGTGCCTCCAGACGCTTCGCAGGGGCGACACTCTGGTCGTGTGGCGCTTGGATCGGCTGGGACGCTCATTGAAGGACCTCGTATCGATTGTCACGGAGCTGGACTCCCGAGGGGTCGGCTTTCAGTCCGTGACCGAGGCCATCGATACCAGTACGTCGAGTGGACGCCTTGTCTTCCACATCTTCGCGAGCCTAGCCGAGTTCGAGCGATCGATAATCCAGGAGCGCACCCGCGCTGGTCTCGCGGCAGCTAGAGCTCGCGGTCGCAAAGGCGGGCGCAACCCAAAGATGACGCTGGCCGACGTGCGCAAAGCCTCAGCCATGCTCCGTGACCCGAACATGACCAAAGCGGAGGTGGCGGAGCATTTTGGTGTCTCGCGGATGACCTTAAATGCTTCGCTGAAGCGCCACGGACTGCCCGACCTTCCAAGCTCACGCAGTGAGCCTCACAACTGACAGACTGCGGACATGACCGAAGAAGACTTCAAGAAGACCCTCTGGGATACAGCCAACGCGCTGCGGGGCTCCGTTTCAGCCGCCGAGTATAAGTACCCGGTGCTGGGGCTGGTGTTCCTCAAATACGTGTCTGACATGTTCGATGCCCAGGCCGAGGTTATCCGATCCCGGCTTGCCGACCCGAAGTCGGACATCTACATGGATGACGAAGCGATTCGCGCTGAGGCCGAGCAGGAGTTCGTGACCGATCGCAGCTTCTATGACGCAGACAACGTGTTCTGGGTGCCGAAAGAGGCGCACTACTCCCACCTTCTGAAAGGTGCGGCGGCTGCCGGCAAGGATTTGCCCAACCAGCTCAACGCGGCCATGCGGGCGATCGAGAAGGAGAACGCCAGCCTGAACGGTGTGCTTTACCGGCAGTTCGATCAGCTCGAACTCGCGCCGGGAACATTGGCCTCCCTCATGGCCAAGGTCGCGGAGCTGAAGTTCGACCCGGGGAAGCACGGCAGCCGCGACATCTTCGGCGAAGTCTACGAATACTTCCTTGGTGAGTTCGCGCGCGCCGAAGGTGCGCAAGCCGGCGAGTTCTATACGCCAAAGTCTGTTGTGAATCTGCTCGTCGAGCTGCTTGCGCCCTTCCGGGGCAAGATCTACGACCCCTGCTGCGGCTCGGGTGGCATGTTCGTTCAGTCGGCGCAGTTCAAGGAAGCCCACGCCAGAAAGCTGGGCAAAAAAGGGGATCTACCGATCTATGGCCAGGAAATGATGGCCGCGACGCGCCGACTGGCGAAGATGAACCTCGCGGTACACGGGCTGGGAGACAGCGATCTCGGCGAGACCTATGGATCCACCTTCAACAACGACCAGCACCCGAAGCTGCGGGCCGACTACATCCTCGCAAACCCGCCCTTCAACATTTCAAATTGGGGCGGCGACAAGCTGACCGAAGATCCGCGCTGGACCTACGGCATACCGCCGAAGAACAACGCCAACTACGCCTGGCTGCAGCACATGCTGGCGCGGCTATCGACACATGGGCGCGCAGGCATCGTGTTGGCAAACGGCTCGATGACCACCAACACCTCGGGTGAAGGTCAGATTCGCAAGATGATGATCGCCGCCGATGTGGTGGAGTGTATGGTCGCGTTGCCTGGCCAGCTTTTCTCGAACACGCAGATACCCGTCTGCCTGTGGTTCCTGACCAAGGACAAGAAGGCAGGCGTCAATGGGGCCATCGATCGAACCGGCCAGACCTTGTTCATCGATGCTCGGAAGATGGGGTCGCTCCAGCTCAGCCGCACCATGATCGGGTTCTCGGATGAGGAAATTCACCGCATTGCGCAAACCTACCATCGGTGGCGGGGCACGGAGTTTGTTGACGACGGCGAGCACGAAGACGAACCGGGATTTTGCAAGTCGGCGGACTATGCGGAGATCGAGAAGCACGGCTTCGTCCTGACGCCAGGTCGCTACGTCGGCGCAGCTGAAGTCGAGGACGACGACGAGGCCTTCGAGGAGAAGATGCAGCAGCTCACCGGCCAGCTGAGCGAGCTTTTCGCCAAGGGGAACGCGCTGGAGGACGAGGTGCGCAGGCAGTTGGGGAGGGTTGGATATGAAGTCTGAGTGGCCAACAGGCCATCTAGGCGATAATGCAGAAACCTGCCTCGGAAAGATGTTAGACGCAAAGAAAAACCGAGGGGTGTTGCAGCCGTACCTGGGCAACGCGAATGTCCAGTGGGGACAATTCAATCTCGACGATCTTCAGTGCATGCGCTTCGAGCCTGATGAAGAAGCGCGATACAGCGTTTCTGAAGGAGACCTCATCGTATGTGAAGGCGGGGAGCCAGGACGTTGCGCAATTTGGCACGGCCAAGTACCAAACATGAAGTTGCAAAAAGCGCTCCACCGTGTGCGGGTCAAGCCATCGCTTGACAACTACTTCCTGTACTACTGGCTAAACCATGCAGCGAGAACTGGTGAACTGGAGGTTTTCTTCACTGGGACAACCATAAAGCACCTAACCGGGCGAGCATTAAGGGCTTTGCAAATACCCTTGCCGCCTATTGAGGAGCAAAAATCTATATCGACGGCACTGCGCGCATTGGACGAAAAGATCGCCAACAACGGCGCCCTCGCCGCCAACCTCGAATCCATCGCTCGCGCCGTCTTCAAATCCTGGTTTGTTGACTTCGACCCAGTGCGCGCCAAGATGGAAGGCCGGGAGCCGGAAGGCATGGATCCCGAGATTGCGGCCCTGTTCCCGGATCGGTTGGTGGAGAGTGAGCTGGGGTTGGTGCCGAAGGGGTGGAATGTACGACCCATCTCTAATCTATGTGAGATCGTGGGCGGAGCTACACCTTCTACTAAGGAGCCTGAGTATTGGGAAAATGGCGAATTCGCCTGGGCCACGCCCAAGGATCTGGCGAACCTATCTGTGCCTGTGCTGCGCCAAACTGCTCGTCACATTACTTATGCTGGTGTCTCACGCGTTAGTTCGGGGTTGCTTCCTCCCGGGACAGTGTTGCTCTCTTCTCGTGCGCCTATCGGTTATTTGGCGATCAACACGCTTCCGGCGGCTATCAACCAGGGCTTCATCGCGATGAAGCCCAGTCAAGGTGTATCAAACGTTTTCCTTTTGTACTGGGCTCAGGCGTCGCAAGACATGATCGTTGCAAATGCGAATGGCTCGACCTTCCAAGAGATAAGCAAGAAGAGTTTTCGGCCTTTGCCTGTTATAGCCCCACCACAAAGCGTCATGGGGGCTTTTGATGAAATAGTTCGTTCGCTGTTCAATAGGGTGGCCGTATTAGAAGAAGAGTCGGCTGCGTTAGCTGAGGCGAGAGATGCACTCCTTCCAAGGTTGATATCTGGAATGGTTAAATTGCAATAGTTGCAGCGCCTATAGAACGCCAGTGCGTCGCTGCTGCAATGTGGGCAAGATGGCCTTTGGTGAGAGGCGGAGGAGGTTATATGGCAGGCCGTATGCCGGAAAAACTATATAAGTATTACTCAATTAGCGATAGGTCGCTCAAGGCAGTCAAAGATCAAGCCATTTACTTCTCGCCACCTAATAAGTTCAACGATCCATTCGATTCTGCTGTAATGGCGCCGATAGCCGAGCCCTCTCCACAGGAGAAGTTGGAGCTTCATACGCGGCTAAAGCATGAGCGATCATCCGAAGATCCCTTCCCTGATGATCTGCACCTTTTGACGCCTGAAGATGCATGGATCTGCGTGAAAAAGGTTGTTGAGGACGTTAGGGACGATTTTAGAAGCAGGTTTCTTAATTTGAGAGGTGTTGCTTGCTTCTCGGAAGTCAACGACAGTATTTTAATGTGGTCCCATTATGCCCGCGCGCACACAGGTTTCTGTTTGGAGTTTAATACAAGTGGAGATCTGTTCTCGAAAGCAAGACGGGTTGAATATAAGAATAGTTTCCCGGAGCTATCGGTTAATGAATTGCTGCTGAAGCAAAACGCAGAACACCTCATTGACCTCTCGTGCACAAAGCATGAGTCTTGGGCGTACGAGAGAGAATGGCGACTTATTCATAGAGATGGCGGTACGGTATACAACTACAGCGCTGAAGAGCTGACTGGCGTGTACTTTGGATCAAATATCGATTCTTCATTTCTGGAGATAATATGCTTGATCCTTCGTGGGCAGAACGAGCATATAAAGTTCTACTATGGCGGGATGGACAGCTCCTCATTCTCCGTGAATTTTCGAGAAGTGGGCTACTGCAGTCATCTTGAGAAGAGCAGGATGGAGTCGTGATAGAAGACCACCTCGAAACCTCTGCCCTCGATTGGCTCGATGGCATAGGCTACGAGTGTTGCAAGGGCGAGGCGATCACCGGGGAGGGTAAGGACCGGGAGCGCTACCGCGAGGTGGTTCTGAGGCCTCGCCTTGCATCAGCAGTGCGAGCGCTCAATCCCGACCTCGCCGAGGTGGATGAGGTCGTTGACAAGCTGGCTGACTACAGCGCCCAGTCGCAGCTTGAGGGTAACCGCGAGGTTCACGACTGGCTGATCAGCGGTGTACCGGTCGAGGTAATGCGTGACAACGGTGAGCGTGAGGTCATCCGCGCCCAGGTGATCGACTTCGAGGATGCGGAGGCCAACGACTGGCTGGCCGTGCAGCAGTTCACGGCCCACGGCACCCATCCACGCCGACCCGATGTCGTGGTCTTCGTCAACGGCCTGCCACTCATCGTCATGGAGCTGAAGAACCCCGGCGACGAGGATGCGGACATTGAGGAGGCCTGGAAGCAGATCCAGACCTACAAGCGGGAGGTCCCGCAGCTTTTTCACTACAACCTGCTGAACGTCATCTCTGACGGCATCGTGACCCGCTACGGTTCGCTAACCGCCGATCTGGAGCGGCACACGCCATGGCGGCTAATAGGCGCTGAGGAAGCGCCTAGCCACATGATGGAGCTGGAGGTGCTCTGCCGGGGTCTGCTGGACAAAGCGACGCTCCTGCGCTTCCTGAGGGGCTATGTGGCCTTTGTGACCGACGACGGCGCGGCGCAGGCCAAGGTCGTCGCGCAGTGGCAGCAGTTCCATGGCGTCGAGAAGGCGGTCGAGCGTGCTGTTTCGGCCTATCGCAGCGGTGACGGCAAGGGCGGCGTGGTCTGGCATACCCAGGGTAGCGGCAAGTCCTTTCTGGCGCTGTTCTACGCCCATGCGCTGCGCAAAACCCCCGAGCTGGAGAATCCGTCCATCGTGGTGGTCACCGACCGCAATGACCTAGATGGCCAACTATTCGAGACCTTCGCGGCGTGCCGGGACACGCTGGAAACCGTGCCGGTGCAGTTCGAGGATCGCGCGGACCTGCGCAAGCGGCTCCAGGCTGTGGCAGCGGGCGGGATCTTTTTTACGACCATCAACAAATTTGCACCGGTCGAGGATGGTGTCGAGGCGCTGAGTCAGCGGCGCAACATCATTGTGATCGCCGACGAGGCGCACCGAACGCAGTACGGCTTTCGGGCCAAGATCAACGCGGAGACCGGTAAGAAGAAGTACGGGCTGGCCAAGTACATGCGTGAAGCGCTGCCCAACGCCATCTATCTCGGCATGACCGGCACCCCTGTTGAGCAGGATGACCGCGACACGCGGGGCGTGTTCGGCGAGTACGTCGATGTCTACGACATGCTCGACGCCCAGCGCGACGGCGCAGTGGTACCGATTAGCTACGAGGCCCGGATCATCGACCTGGCCTTCAACGAGGCCGAGAAGCAGGCCCTGCTCGACGAGTTCGAAGAGGCCATGGCCGATGAGGACGTGGAGGGGCAGAGCAAGGCTGCCAGCCGCTACACGCGCCTGGAGGCGCTGGCGACCGCTGAAGGCCGGATGCAGACGCTCGCCGAGGATCTGGTCAAGCACTGGGAACAGCGCCAGGAATCCATCCAGGGCAAGGCGATGGTGGTAGCCATCTCTCGCGCGGCCGCTGTACAGCTCTACGACGAGATCGTGAAGCTGCGCCCTGACTGGTATAGCGACGATCTGGACAAGGGCAAAATCAAGGTCGTGATGACCGGCAGCAAGGCCAGTGACCCTGAGCACTTCGCACCGCACCGGACGGACAAGACGCAGCGCAAGTTCATCGAAAAGCGTTTCAAGAAGCCGGATGACGAGCTGGAAATCGTCATTGTCCGGGACATGTGGCTGACCGGCACTGATTCGCCGCCTTGCCACACGATGTACATCGACAAGCCCATGCACGGCCACGGTTTGATGCAGGCCATCGCCCGCGTCAATCGCGTCTGGAAGGACAAGCCGGGTGGGCTGGTGGTGGACTACATCGGCATCGGCGAGGACCTCAAGAAGGCAATCACCAGCTATACCTCGGCGTCCGGCAAGGAGGAAGAGCCCGTTGATCGCTCCGGCAAGGCGCTGGGCGTTTTGCTCGACACGCTCGACGTGCTGCGCAAGGAGTTCTGGCGCGGCTTCGATTACAGCGGATTCGAGGAGCCGCAGAAGGCCGTAGCGCTGCTCAAGCCGGCGATGGACCACATCGCCCAGATCAACCCCAAGGGCGACGAGAAGGGACGCAACCTGGGCATCCGGGACTTCATCGATCAGGTCACCAAGCTCACAAAGGCCCAGGCGATTGCCGGTACTCGCGAAGAGGCTTTGGCGGTACGCGATGAGATCGCCTTCTTTCAGGTCATCAAGGCGGGTTTGGTCAAGATGACCCGCGCCAGCAGCGGCAAATCCCGACTCGAAAAGGAAGCCGCGCTGCGCCAGCTCGTGGCCAAGGGGGTGCTGGTCGAGGGTGTACGAGACCTCTACGAGGGCTTAGGCATCGACAAGCCGGATATCTCGCTTGTCGATGAGTCGTTTATTGCGAAGCTCCGCGAGATGCCGCAGAAGAACCTCGCGGCGGAGCTGCTCCAGCGCCTGCTCGACGACAAGATCAAGTCGCGAGGCAGCCGCAATGCGGCGCTGGAAGTCGAGTTCGCCAAGAAGCTGAAGGACGCCATCGACAAGTACCGTAGCCGCTCGCTGCACAGTGCCGAGGTCATCGAGGAACTGATCCAGATCGCCAAGGAGCTGGCCGAACACAAGCCCCCTGAGGGTCTGACTGAGGAGGAGGCAGCCTTCTACCAGGCGCTGATCAAGAACGAGAGCGCGGTGCGAGAGCTGGGTGATCCGACATTGCGTGCGCTGGCCCAGGAGCTGACTGACAAGCTGCGCAAGTCGGCCACTATCAACTGGCATGAGCGCCAGTCCGCCCGAGCCGGTATGCGTGCGATGGTCAAGGTGCTGCTAAAGCGCTATCGCTACCCACCCGACAAGCAGGAGGCAGCGACCGAAACCGTGCTGTCGCAGGCGGAGCGTCTCGCTGACACCTGGGCATTTGAACTGTCATGACGCATCCCACATCCAGTTGCTGAACATATGAAGCGTCTATGCCCTGCTTCGTTATCGAATCGTCGGCGAAGGCGAAGAACACCCTGGCAGCACAACCGTAGCACCCGTGAAAGCGGGCAGCCCTGGACCAACTACTCAGTGACTGCGGCTCGGCTCATCCCGGCAACACTAGCGGCTGAGGCTTGATCCCCGCCGTAACGGTTGAGGACCCGGGCATTATCGTGGCCGCCTCCGTTGCGGACACCTATCCCACCAGCAAAGAATCGATAAGCGACCTGCGCAAATCTACGCCACCAAGCCTGCCCACGCCACCAGAGGGTGACTTTCTTGAGGCTAGTCAATCGCTTCCCGCGAGAATACTAACTCCCTGTTTTTATCGAAGTTTCGAGGCTCCCACGGAGTCCAGTTGATCCGGGGTCGGCGCGATGCGAGAACACACAATATAGTTACTCTTGCCGACTGGAGCGACTCTACCGTAGCTTGTTGCACGTGAAATCGCACGCGAACCCGATGCTCAACCGCCAAGTCAACGACGCCGTGAAGGCGCTAGACGACGGCCGGTGGGGGCCATTGGCTGCACTCATCCAGCACGTTCGTCGCCACGAGAGCTGGCGAGACGAGTTCAGGAACTTCAGCGACTGGATTAACCACCAAGCCGCTGCGCATGGCTTGAGCCAGGCAAGGTGCTGGCGATACAAAGCCTCGGGGGCATACTACGAAACTCTGCGGGAACGCCACACGGGGCTCCCCGAGCTAAAGGACCTACCGGCAGGCATCTCGGCCGAGGCACTAGAGCTCCTGGAGAAGTTGGAGCGTGTGGCGCAGAAAGGCCTGATCGAAGAGATGACCGTGCGCGCTCTCGCCGGCGACATGCCGATACGCGAGCTTAAGCAGGTTTGGGCGACCTACAAGCCGGCGCTTCAAGCAAACTCACCAGGCGATGCAGTTGAGGGGGCCCGGCAGCTCGAGGCAGATTGTGTTCTTGCTTTGTCTAAGCAGCGTGCCTGGACCGGCCATCAGAACCCGGTGCGCTGTCATGTTTACCGCTCCGTGCCAGATTCCACAAATCGGCGTGAGTTCGACGCGGTGGCCCTTGTGCAGGGCGATCGTACCGCCGAGGCCGAAGTGCATGTCTTCGAAATCAAGCTCGCCTCCAAGAGTGCCGAGGCGCAGTGGAAGTTCCAGGCGTGGTCTAAAGAGGCGGATTTTTGCTGGGCGGTCACCAACGCCACTCAACCACTGCAGATTCTCGAACGACTGGAGCCCCATGTTGGGCTGCTAGCACTCATCGATGGCCAGCTCAATGTAAGCCGGTCGGCAATTCGACAGGAGACAGATCAGACGCTCACACCGTTTGTGCGCACGCTGTTGCTGCGGGCGCTGAGATCCTAGTTTGCAATATTAACTCTTGACGAATGGAGTATATAGATGACTAACCGACGGCTCTAAGGAAAGCCGGCGTCCCATCGTGCTCACGGTGATTTCGTCGCACACAACAACGATAGCGATGCGCCTTACGTTGATAAGGAAACGAGAAATGAACGCGCTCAACACGAATAGCCCCGCCTGGTCGAGCCACGCACCGCTGGCAACTCAAGGTAATTCCTCAAACATCGACTTTTTCAATCGACTGCTAAGGCGGAGCCCCGAGCTGATGACCGTGACACCAACCACCTATTCGCGGCAGAGCATCACTCGCACAGTCATCCGCCGTGGTGCTCGGCAGCATCACGTCGGGCTGTATGCCAGCCGGCGCAACAAAGCGTTAGTGCCTTTCGAGTCCACCCTAGAGAAGCAGGCCTGCGCCCTACTGGAATCACAACCTCGCTTGGTGGGCTACCGGACACAGCCGTGTGCGATCCAGCTGCCAATCGACGGCAAGACCCGCAAGGTCTACCCCGACTTCGAGCTGACTACCGTAAACGGTGTGGCTCTCGTCGATGTCAAGTATGAAAAGGCGTCGCGCAAGCTGGCTTTTCAGGCCCGCGCGTCGGCGCTTCAGGAGTACGCCAATCAGCGCGGGATGAACTATGCCGTACTCACTGAGCAGCACATTCGTGTACCCCGCATGACAGCCACCACCTGGCTCATGAGCCTGGCCAACGGTGATGCGCGGCCACAGTTGCATAAGGCAGTACGTACCTGGCTGTCTAGCCTTTATGGATCGACGATAGGCGACTTATTTGATCTCTCCGCTGGCTACCCAGCGGTGCAAAATGTCCTGGCTTCGTCGATCCTCGATGGCCATCTCCGCGTGGACTGGGATTACCCCATCAAGGACCAGCTCGTCATCTTCTCGATCGAGGAGCAGTAGCGATGGCAGAACTGCGTCTTGAGAGAGGAGCCGTCATCGACTTCCACGGTCGTCGCTACACCTGCGGCGGTCGTGGGCCCGGCGGCGGTTACATGCTCGCCCCCCACAAAGGTCGGACCAACCAGCTAATCAAGCCCGGCGCCGCCTTTGATGCCCTGGCCAAGGGGAAGTTGGTCTTCGTAAAAGAAGAATCGGACCACGAGGGCGATCCGCCGCCCGAATTGCATTTCGATTTGACCGCACTGGCAGAGGGCGAACGCACTCTGGTGCTGATGCGTCACTACTACATGCGTCGCATGGATGACTACCGGCGGGAAGGCGGAAAACTCTCAGAGAAAGCCGTGACGGCGCTCGCGAGGGAAGTACACACTGACTACGTTGCAATCTGCCGCAGGCACGACCGCGAACCACCCCACAAGCCGATGAGCGAGGCCGCCGTTCGTCGTTGGTATCGGCGCTGGGTCAATTCCGGCCACAAGTTAATCAGCATTGTCCGCGACGCAACGGGCAACAGTCACAGCAAGCTGACTACGGAGCAGGCAGATGCGCTGTACGCAGCCATCCACGACGATTATATGGACAGGCGGCGGATTAGCGCACGGCACGCCCACACGTTGATGACCGCGAAGCTCAACATCGAGAACCGGGCCAGGGAGGCGCGTGGCGAGGCTCCAATCAAGATCCCGCACTACAACACCCTCTTGGCTCACCTCGATCGGGTCGATCTCTTCGAAAAGCTCAAGGCGCGCTACAACACGCAGTACGCGCTGAAGGTCACCCGCCAGTATGGCATCACCCCGCCGGCGATCCGGCATTTGGAGCGGGTTCAAGTGGACCACACGCTGCTCGACATCTACGTCGATTTCGGTCACCGGACGCTGGTGCGCCCGTGGCTGACGCTGATTCTCGACAGCTACTCCAAGGCCATCCTAGGCTTCTGGCTGACCCCGGACCCGGCGTCGGCGGAAAGTGTTATGCAGGCGATGCGAATGGCGATCCTGCCGAAGAACGTGCGCGAGCTCGGAGGTGATGCCGAGTGGCATTGGCCGATGCACGGCCTGCCGTCCGAATTGACTCTGGACAACGGCAAGGAATTCCACGGGAAAGACCTGGAAATGGCAGCAGCCGAGCTGGGCTTCACGCTCAACTTCACCCCGCCTCGCAAACCCTGGTTCAAGGCTCAGGTCGAACGCAAGTTCGGCGAGATCAACCGGAGCCTGCTGGCCCAACTCCCAGGCCAGGTCTTCAAATACGAGCCTGAGAAGCACGGTCTCGATTATCCGCACCTCTCGCTTGATGAGTTGAAGCGGATCTTTCTCCAGTGGATCACGACGGTGCTGCACCGTACGCCGAACGAGAACGGCCATACCCCGGAGCAGCTCTGGCTCGAGTCGGTTCACAGGCACGGCATGCCGGGCGGCGGCTTCGCCCAGGAATACGTCGAGATGTGCCTGTCCAAGACCTGCGCCGAGAGGATCATCCACCCCAACGGCATCCACCTTAACGATCTGCACTTCAACAACGAGTGGCTGTCGCGCTTGCGCAATGAGCTGGCGCCGAAGGTCGACAATCGCAAGCCGGCGGTAACGGTAAAGTGGTCTGCTGCGGACGTTGGTGTCATCTACGTGCTCCACCCCGACACGCATGAGTTCTTCCGGGTTGAGGCCCAGCAGGAATACGCCCATGGCCGCTCCCTCTACAACCATCGTGTGGTGAAGCGCGAGCAGCGGCTTCGGCGCAAGGCGAGCTTGCAGGATGCATGCTACACGGATGCAGCTCTCGCGCTCGACCAGGCGATCAAAGAGCTAACTGACACGAGGGTGGCCAAGGGCAAGAAGCTCGGTACAAAGGTCGCCCGCTATGAGAGTGGCAAGCCCAAGAGGGCAGCTCGCACGTGCACTCCCACTCCGCCGGAGCCCTTCGATCGGGAGGAACCGATTCAGCATCTTGATGATGATGTGGTGAATACGAGTACGGGAGAGATCCTGACGGCGAAGCCGACTGAAGCGAAGACGCCCCCGAGCGATAAAGATATCGAAGACTTCGCCGACGACTTGGAGATCTGACGATGCCGACAACCTCGATCAACGTGCCGGAGCTCAACCGCGCCCTTCGAGCGCTGCGGATTCCGCACGGCAACTTCAAATCGGCATTCGAGCGAGGCAAGGAGCTGTTCCACTTACCCGACGAGGGTATGCCGGGCAGCGGCCTCATTGTTTCGGGCCCGTCCGGTGCCGGCAAGACCACACTGACCCATGCACTGGTGGACTATGGCCACAAGCATTTCGGCCCCGATTCGGTCATGCGTACCCAACTCTCGTCCGGAGCCACGATCAAGGGGCTTTTGTCGGGCCTGCTGTGCGCGTTTGGTGATCCGAGGCCGAACGCGGGCGCCACGTACGATCTGTCCCGCCGGCTGCTTAACACGATCAACGTGCGCGGATGCCGTCTCATCATCATCGACGAGACTCAGCACCTCGTCCCCGGCGGGAAGCCTTCTCAGGCTCTGATCGACAACATCCTCAACAGTCTCAAGATCCTGGACGAGTCAGAGGTCTCATTTGTCCTAGCCGGAATGGACACTATCAGCCAACTTTGGGGGGCGGACCCACAGATTCGAAGTCGCTTCCAGACTACCTGTTACCTGAACGTGCTGGTTTACCCGAAAGACCGCCCCACCTGGCGGGGGATCATCAAGAGGTACCTCTGCAAGATGGAAGATTTCGGGGTGACGGTAGAATGCGCCGACCTTGAAGACCGCCTCTATGCGGCGACCAAGGGAGCGATGCGTCCGCTGATGCTGACCCTGACTTCAGCAATCGTCCTGGCAGCGAAGGACAACAGTGTAGTGGTAAAGACCGAACACCTGCGAAAAGCGACTCAGAAGCAAATCGACAAGAATGACGGAATGCCCAACGCCTTCGACATCGACCTGGAAGAGATTACACGCTTTAGCCGGGAAGCCCATACGACGCGGAAGCTGGCGCCAGCCAACAGGGGCTTGGGCGAGATTCTGTCTGCATGAAGCCGCGCCTACCGGTTCCGTGTCCATTGCAGCCCGGACAGTCTCTCCCGGGACTGTTGTCCCAGGCCGTGGTTGGCAACAGCTATACCAGCCTAGGCTTGCTGGCCCAATACTTCGGCGTGACCGATCGTCCTGGCGGGCTGAGCAGGGTGGATCTGCGGCATCTGGCCGTGGGCGCGGTCGACACCGGCCAGTTAGCTCAATTTACCGAGCACACGCCCGAGCAAATCCAAGCCGCCGCGTTGAAGCTCGGCCCGCCGTGTCCTGGGGGACGATACGACGAGTACGTCAGCATGCACCGATGGCGCTATTGCCCGGCCTGCATCCAGAGCGGCAAGCCTCATCAGCGGCTATGGCTGCTGCCATTCTCCACGGCGTGCCCGGAGCACGGCTGCGAGCTGGTCGACGCCTGCCAGGCTTGTGACCGGCCGAATGCTGTCAACGTCGTTTTGATGCCGCACTGCGCAGGCTGCCAAACATTTGCCGAGGCTAGACCGGCGCAAGCTCACGAGGTCGAGTGCGCGGCTACGCTGAATCGCCATCTGGACGATGAGATGGAGTTGAAGCGCCTGCTGGATCGCCTGATGACGGCCTGGTTTCTAAGCACGAGCGAAGCGCTCAGGCCACACTACCGTTTCAGCCCTCAACTCCAGACTGTAGCGGCCATGCGAGACCTAGTGATCCGGCTGTGGCCTGCCGCTCGGTCCACCGGGGACCTCGCGGCCGCCGTTGAAACCCAAGTTGAGGCTCTGGCAGAGCGATGGCCCCGGTTCCCCGCCATGCCCACGATGCTGGTCAATCGTGCTCGGGAGGCTGGTGCCGTGCTGCCAGCCCGGGAGATTGGTGAATCCCGTATTTCGTTGCTCCGTGACGACGACCCCTGGTGGCTCCCCCTCTGTGAGGCTGCTGCCGCGGCCGGAATCTCCAGGCATGTGATGCAGCCACTGGTGGACAGAAAGCGCGTCCGCTCCAAGTTGTTCACCAAGATAGGCGACAACGGCAACCGGCACAAATTCCGGATGGTCGACATGAACCATCTACACGAGATAATCGACAATCTCTACGCCGAAGCTATGCCGGTTTGCAACGCGACCAGCCTCACGAACATCTTGATGGTGCCGCTACATGAGGTCATCCGGGATGTCCGCAGCGGGAAAATGTCGGTCTTTCGAGGCGAAGGTTCGGACCTGTCCGAATTGATGGTTAGCTATAACGAGACGACAGCGTTTGCTCGGAGGCAACGCAAACCAGCCGGCACGCTCTCGGCCAGGGAAACGGCAAAACTGCTGGGCACGTATCACGCCGTTGTCGCCGACCTGACGGATCGCAGAATTCTCGCCACTCACCACAAACCGGATCCGCGCCGGCTGCTGATCAATCAGGAATCTGCCGAGGCTTTCAATAGGGAGTACATCCTGGTTGGGACCCTGGCCAAATTGCTTGGCCTGAACAGCACTAATCTGGCGGAGAAGCTAGCGGCTATTGGTGTGCAACCGGCACCTCTGGATGCCTTGGTCACGATCTATCGCAGGGCAGACGTCGAAAGTGTCGATTTTGCGGCCGTGAGTGCTGTAGCAAGTTACGAAACAAAAACCGGCCGAAGGCCCAAGGTCGATGCCAGCAAGGTGGACTGCCCTCGCACAAAGAAACTCATCGCGCTGGTCAACGAGCATGGAGGGCAATCCGCGTTTTGCCGGAAGTTCGGGGGCTCCCGCGGCACGTTATCATCCATCCTTCTTGGCCAAAAGAAGTTCGGGCCTTTGGCGGCCAGGCGGATGGAGAAGCGGGCTAACCTCGTTGAAGGATGGTTTGATTCCTGCGGCGTAGTGCACGCAAGAGAATCCGATGCACAGCCAAGCAGATCGCGAACACATCGACCAGCGTAGTACAAAACTGTCCAGCATAATGGCGATGGCCGTTGCTTACTCGCTCGGCCAACAGGAGGATGAATCAAGATTCCCGCGCAACCCGGCAACGGGCTGGAGAGCGTCACCCGCAAGCATCTAAGGACGGAAGAGCTTTCTCGGATAGCTGCACGATGGCTGCGCCTGAAACCTAGCGACAGATCGGCTCAGTATTCGACTTCGATCACGCGTCTTCGGACCAGCTGTGGGGGCAGAAAATTGCCTGGCCGCTGGCAGCCAGCCGAATCCTATAGTGTTGATAGAGATTGGCTGAGCCAATAGGCAAGCTCTCGCGATGATGTTGGCCGAGAGGACGGCGCCACAGAACATAGCCGCACCAGTCGTCAAAAAACTTAGGCGCCACTTTTCTCCGCCCGGTACCAAGGCAACACCAAGTTCCGGATAATGAGGTCATCAGTCGGTGAACACTCCAACTCTACCCATGCAACTGACGGGCATCGGACTCTACACCTTCCCGGAAGCGGCTCGCCTGACCGGGATAGCTTCGGCGCAGCTACGCCGCTGGCTCATCGGCTATCGGCCCAGCTCGTCGTCTCGCAAGCCCCCGATCTGGGAAACCGACCTGGCCGCCGAAAACCTGGAGGGGCTTAGCTTCTTCGACCTCCTGGAAGTCCGGCTGGTGCGGCATTTCCGCAACCTTGGGATCAGCCTTCAAACGATCCGACTCGCTTCGAAGCACGCGAAAGAGCTGTTCCACAGCAGCCACCCCTTCATCTGCCAGCAGTTCCTGACCGATGGCAAATCGATCTTTGCAGAAGCATTCGAGGCCAGCGACGAAAACAACCTGATCGACCTGCGACATAAGCAATTCGTCATAAACCAAGTGGTTCGACCCTCGCTGTATTCCGGCCTGGAATACGACGGTGACCAGCCTCAGCGGTGGTTCCCGATGGAGAAAATCAAGTCTGTCGTTCTGGACCCGAAAATCGCTTTCGGCAAACCGATCGTTATGGGTACCGGCCTGCGGACCCAAGCCTTGTTCGATGCCTGGCTGGCGGAAAACGAGGACTACCGACGGGTGTCCTTGCTCTATGAAGTCCCTGTCAGCGCGGTCAGGTCGGCGGTAAGATTCGAACAAAAACTTCCTGCGTGAACTTCTTCTTCGACAACAACTTGCCCCCAGCCATTGCGCGAGCTCTTCAAGCGCTGTCGAGGAGCCAGTGGGGCGAGGAGCACGAAGTCCAACACCTGACGAACAGATTTCCACCCGACACGCCTGACGCCGAATGGATTACTACGTTGTCGGATGAAGGTGGTTGGTGCGTGATCACGAAGGACAGGCTGACAAAGGGACTGGAGCGCCAAGTTCTCGCCCGTGCGGGACTCGTCGTGTTCCTCTTGGATCGGAGCTGGAAGAACCACCAATTCTGGGCGTCCTCGGTTCAGCTTTGTCGCTGGTGGCCGAGGGTCGTTGAGCAAGCTGAACGCCTCAGCGGCGGAGCAATTCTTCAGGTCCCCTGGAACGTCAGCGGCAAAGGCAAGTTCAAGCAGGTCCCCCTAGCGTAATCCGTCATCCGGCAACCGCTTTGCCTAACCGTAGCTATTTGCTGCGCCACATTCGGTCGCTAGATCCCAGGACCAACACAGCAACGCCTGACCGTGGCCAGGAATGTGCGTTACGGTCAGCGGATACTATGATATCGGGGTAGCCACGGTCGCCGGATGCTGTGACAATCACGGTCAGCGAATCCTATAGTAGCGCCGTAAGCCATTGATTTCTGGAAGTCGCCACGGTCACTTCTTCAGTTGCCTCAGATTGATTTTCCTGAACTGCATCTTGAGCCTCGGGCCGGAAGGGAGGTCGCAGTGCGTTAGATTGGAGGTAATGAAATGTCAGCTTCTATCACATACTTTCCTGTATCCAATGGCGATATGGCACTGGTCTGTCTGGACAACAGGCAAACGATCCTGCTCGACCTCAATATTCGAGAGGCGGCCGACGATGATGGCGCCGACATGCCTGACGTGGCTTCGCAGCTTCGCGAGCGCCTCGAGCGCGATGAGTACGGGCGAATGTATCTGGACGCTTTCCTCCTCAGCCATCCGGACCAAGATCACGTCAACGGTTTGCGCAATCACTTCCACCTTGGCCCACCGGACGAATGGTCGAGAAAAGAGGACAAGATCCTTATCCGCGAAATATGGTCTTCTCCAGTCGTGTTTCGCCGCGCTAGCGCAATCAATCCGCTATGCGAAGACGCAAGAGCTTGGGCCACAGAGGCTAGGCGGCGCGTAAAGCGGTTTCGCGAAAGCGGGGGCTCCACAACGGAAGGCGATCGCATCCTCCTCATGGGCGAAGATACTGACGGGAAGACGGATGACATCCTCGATATTGTCGTGAAGGTGGATGACGTTTTCTCTATGTGCAACCGTATCCACGAAGAGGTGTTTGAGGCACGGCTCCTCTGTCCGCTGCCGGTGGCAGACGATGACGACGAAGAAACGTTCACGAAGAATGACTCATCCGTCGTTGTGCGCTTCTCTCTCAAGGGCGGCGGCACCGCGGATCAATGCCGATTCCTGACGGGCGGAGATGCTGGCGTCGCTATCTGGAAAAGACTGTGGCGTCGCCATGGCGATACCAATACCGACTGGCTGACGTACAACATCCTGCAGACACCCCATCATTGTTCGTGGCGAAGCCTCAGCTTCGATCGCTGGAGTGACCTAGGGGAGCAGGTCAAGGTCGATCCAGATGCACGCCAAGCGCTGTCCCAAACTAAAAAGGGGGCGGTGATCGTGGCAAGCAGTAAACCGATCAAAAAGGGCGACGATAACCCGCCGCACGAACGCGCCAAGCGGGAGTACATCGACATTCTGGGAGGAGATCACGATAGGTTCTACTGCACAGACGAACACTGGAACGAAAACAACCAGGCACTGGAATTCGAGATCAAGGCAAGCGGTATCACCAGGAAGATTGTCGATGCTGCAACTTCAGCTGGACTGGCACTTGGTATCGGGGCAACGGCTGCCCAGCCTCGCCAGCACGGCTGATTCCCCATGCCCGGAGAGAGCCTCCGTGCGCACGCAGAGCACTTTTTAGCGGTTGCAACGCGTCACCCGGGATGCCGCGCCGGCAGAATCATCGACGCCATTAAAACAAGCGCTACGGTCGAGCTGGATATAGACGTTGAGCTGCCATTGCACATGAAGCCGGATGGGCAAAGCCCCAACGGAGTGCGCAATGCGGAAACCGTACAAGTTGTGCTGGGGCCATCGTATCCGTGGTCGTCTCCGGCCTTTTATTTGCGCACAGATTTCCCCCGCGATCTACCCCATATCCAGCCGGACGCAACGGATACGCTGCCGCGCCCATGCCTGCTCGACGGTAGTCAGCGAGAGTTCTTCTTCCAGTTCGGCATGGTGGAGGGCGGCATCTTTCACCTTGTCGATCAACTTGTGATCTGGTTGCAGCACGCAGCCGAGGGGACGTTGATTAACCGCGAGCAGGGGTGGGAGCCCACCCTAAGGCGCGACTTGGCGAACCTGATGGCAATCGACGCGGAGTCCTGCCGCACCCTGGTGGATCGCAGCGGAGGCCATCGCATTTTCAGGGCGGGCTATATACGGCTCGGTGCGGTGGATAACAGACTTTCGTCCGGCGCCGCGGCGATGCTTCACGTCAGCGCCGAGCGGACGCGTCTCAAGCGGGCGGACAATGATCTGTTCATCACTCGGCCCGGAGCAGAATCCACTTTAGGCAGCACCGTGTGTTGCGTCGTCTGGCCAGACAAGCTGCCGAGCGGCGAGCAGTTCATAGCCGATACCTATCTACCTGAAACAGTGACCACGCTGGGTGCGCTCCAGAACCGTGCCAACGAACTACGTTGTGGCCAAAACCTCCGGGGTATGCTCGAAGCGCTGGAACGGTACTTCCGTGGACGTGCTCTCGAAACACCAGTACCGATAGGTATCGTCCTGTGCGCCCGGCGTCCATTTCACCTGATCGGTTCCGCGTCTGACATCGAATTGCTTCCCTATATTGTCGAAGTGCGCGCCACCCGGGGGCGTAACGCGCTCTTCGCTTCGGGTAGCGACGAACCCGTTGCTCCGGCTACGCAGCTCGACGTTGCCAATCCCGCCTTGCTGCGCAACGTCTCGGGTGCACCGGAGACAGGTTCTGTTGCCATGCTCGGGTGTGGCAGCGTCGGCTCGAAAATGGCAGTGCATTTGGCACGTTCTGGCGCTTCTATCACCATAGCAAGCGACCAGGATCTGCTGATGCCGCACAATCTAGCTCGGCACGCCCTAACGTACTGTGGTCCGCCCCGGTACAAGGCAGACGCACTGGCCGATGAACTTGTTCGTCTTGGCCAGGAACCGCAGGTTCACAAAGGGGATCTCGTACAGGATCTGCAGAGCGTAGGGCGCCGTCGGGGGATCCTTACAAAACAGTCCACCTATGCAGTTAATACCACGGCGTCGTTGGGCGTACGCGAAGCGTTGTCGCTCCTTGCGCCACAGGATGTTGAGCCCCGGTTAGCGGAAGCTGCACTGTTCGGGCGCGGTAACGGCGGATTCTTGTTGGTCGAGGGAAAGGCCCACAACCCCACACTTTGCGACCTTGTTGCCGAACTGTATGCAACCGTTGACGAGAATCGCCTCCGTAGCCTGCTGTGCGACCCTGAGCATGGGCTTTCGGAGGTGCAGATTGGTCAGGGATGCAGCTCGTTGACTATGCCGATGACGGACATGCGCCTTTCAGCAATGACAGCGGCGTTGACCGAAACATTAGTAGAAGTCATGCAGCACGGTGACGGCAACGGTGAGATAGCCGTAGGCCACACAGCGGAGAACGCTCCTGACACAGGCTGGTCCAGGCGATCGGTTGCTCCGTTCCACGTGATCCCGATTCAATCGACGCCTGGCTGGACAATGCGGGTATCGCAACGTGTTCTCGACCAGATGCGCGCCGAAGCGAAACGCTGGCCTGCGTCAGAAACCGGGGGCGTTCTGATCGGCAAGTGCAGCGTCCGGCTCAAGGCAGTGACCGTAGTGGACTTGCTCCCAGCGCCTCCAGATAGTGTCCGTTCCGAAACCCTTTTCACGCTGGGCACCAATGGCCTGAAACAGGCCATCATTGCTCGCCACCGCGCAACAGGCGGCGCTCTGTTCGATGTCGGGACCTGGCATTCACACCTTGATGATCACGGCCCATCGGCACGCGACTGGGAGACCGCGCGCGAACTCGGTTCCGGGCGCCCACCGCCATCAGTGCTACTCATTGTCACGCCGGAAAGGCTGCATGCCATCATGCATGCGGAAGGGAATTGTGGCCCATAGCCCTTCGCTCAAGGAGCAGAACGCTTGGCTGCTTCGGGCGGTTCTGCTGCTACACGCCGTGGTCTTCGCATACGTAGCCTTCGAGCCTGTCATGCTCGCGCAGCTCCATCGTCCGGATCTCGTTCAAAAGCTCCAGGAAGCGCTCGCGCCCGGCACGCTCTCATTGGCTGTCATCGCACTGACTCGGATCGTGCTACTCGGACTGATCCCCGCGCGGCTACGTGATCGAGCAATCCACTGGCGCTGGCGCAACCCGCTTCCCGGAAGTCGGGCCTTTACGAACCTAGGACCGGCGGATCCCCGCGTTGACATGAGCAGGATTGAGAACCGTTACGGCCCTCTACCTGACGATCCCGGAAGGCAGGGTGCGCTCTTCTACCGAATCTATAGCGCACATGCCAAGTGCCCTGGGGTCCTGGATGCGCATCGCTCATATCTCGCGGCGCGCGACATCGGCATGATCAACCTACTTATGTTTCTCCTGCTTCCGACTTTCGCTTACTGGGCAACGGGGGAACTAGGTCGCCCCACGGTATATGCGGGAATACTTTTGTTGTCATACACGCTCATGTCTTGGGCTGCCCAGATATACGGCGAAAGGTTGGTCGAGAACTCCCTAGCGGCAGCGTCCGCGGAGGAAAATACGTTTTCAGGAGGGCGCGTCTGATGGCTTAGGATAATAGAGGGCAGACCAAAATAGTGCCTATCTGTAAGGTGTTGCATAATGCAAGACAGACTAGGATTTGTGGCGGCATCGACGCTCACTTAAGAAAACATGCGAAATTGGCGCAGGCCGATATTCAACTCGCGCCTGAACTTCTCCAATATCTCACTTTCTAAACGAGTGGTGGTGTGCGCCATCTATTGCACCTACTTCCGGAGAAGGCCACTGATGAGGCGCGGTGGCTGCCTACCGCCGGAAGGAGGTGATTGATATGGCAAGGACGAAATGTCGTCCACAGCGGACGTCGGCTAAGCCGGGACCCAAGACCGTGAAGGTCGAGTCCCACCGGCGCTCCAAGCCGGCCCGGCTTGGTAAGAAGTGTCGGTAAACGGTAGTTGACTAAGCGGCGCACACCGCCACTATCCGCTTTACGGCGAAGCCCCTCGTAGCAAATCGGTTACCTTCTGCTGCAGGTACGATCGCGCGGCAGGGTGCGATCGGCCGCGTCAGACCATAAGGAGCTGTTGAAGTTTATGCCGGAGTTGGTGTTCAAGGGGAAGGAGTACGTCTACAACCACCATCTGTCGGTGCCCTACCGCCCGCTGGAGGCGGTCACGGACAAATCCGTGGGGCTTGGTGACCTGAACGGCAACCTCATCATTCATGGCGACAATCTACACGCACTGAAGGCGCTGCTCCCGCGCTATGCGGGGCAGGTGGATCTGGTGTTCATCGACCCGCCCTACAACACCGGCAATGAGGGCTGGTGCTACAACGACAACGTCAACTCGCCAATCATGCGGGAATGGCTGTCCAGCAACCCGGTGGACGGCGAGGACATGCTCCGCCACGACAAGTGGCTGTGCATGATGTGGCCACGGCTGGTGCTGCTGCGCGAGCTGCTTTCTGATCGCGGCAGCCTATGGATGACGCTCGATGATAACGAGCTACACCGAGCACGGATGATACTCGATGAGATATTCGGCGAGGACAATTTCGTAGCCAACGTCATCTGGCAGAAGAATTATTCACCGAAAAATTCGGCGCAGTACTTCTCTGAAGATCACGATCATCTGGTCGTGGTCACGAAGGACCGCGAAACATGGCGGCCGAATATGCTGAAACGGTCCGAGGCCATGGAGTCCCGGTACAGCAATCCAGATAATGATCCGCGCGGTCCCTGGAAAGCTGAGAACCTTTCGGCAAGAAACGCTTATCGTGACGGGATCTATGCCATAAGGTGCCCAGGTGGCCGCATTATCGAAGGACCGCCTAAAGGTCGATATTGGGTAGTTAATGAAGAGACGTTTAAAAAATGGGATACGGACGGCCGCATATGGTGGGGCAAAGATGGCAACAACACCCCTGCAATTAAGCGCTTCCTAAGCGAGGTTAAGCAAGGCCGCGTCCCCCAGACACTCTGGTTCTACGACGAAGTCGGCCATACCCAGGATGCCAAGCGCACGCTGCTTGAAATGGGTGTCATCCAGAGTCAGCAAGACGCCACGCTGACGCCCAAACCCGTTTCGCTTATCAAGCGCGTGATAGAAATCGCAACCGACCCGGATTCAATCGTGCTGGACTCTTTCGCGGGCTCGGCGACCACCGGTCACGCCGTGCTTTCGGCCAACGAACAAGATGGTGGTGAGCGCAAGTTCGTGCTGGTGGAGTGCGAGGACTATGCCGACAGCATTACTGCTGAACGCGTCCGCCGCGCCATCAACGGCTACGCCTTCAGCGGCACAAAGCGCGAGACACTGCTGGAGGAGAAGCTAACCTTCTCGAAGCTGAAGAAGGTGGACGACCTGATGGAGCGTGTGGAAGCCATCAAGGCCCGCGAGGGTTTCGGCTCGGGTGATCTTGCCGATCAGGCCAGCGTGGAAAAGAAGCGCTTCTCGGAGGTCAAGGCCACCGTCAAAGACGGCAGGCTGATGGTGGAAGGCGTCAAGAAGATTTCGGAGCGCGTGGAGGGCCTTGGCGGCGAGTTCACCTTCTGCACGCTGGGTGAGGCGCTAGACCTGGAGAAAATGCTCTCCGGCGAGGCTTTGCCGGATTACGAGTCCCTGGGGGCATGGCTGTACCACACGGCGACCGGCGAAACACTGCCCGCGCGACCCAAGAAGGCGCCGCAATGGTATCTGGGCGAGGCCGAGGACAAACATCTGTGGCTGATCTACCAGCCTTCGCTACTGTTCCTGAAGTCGCCCGAGGCCGCATTGACGCTGTCGGTGGCCCGCGATCTGCAAGGGTGGAGCCAGAAGCACGGCGGAAACCGCAAGAATCTGGTGTTCGCGCCAGCCAAGTACCTGAGTAACCGGCAGTTGCAGGAACACGGCGTGGAGTACGCACCCCTACCCTTCGCGCTGTACCGGGAGGCGTAAATGTCGACCAGCAGCCATCAACAGCGATTCGAGCAGGCTCGCGATCAGTTCTCGCGGGCCGTGGCGCGGCTGGCCGAGGTCGCGGCGCTGGACGAAACCGACGTGGTACGCGATGCCCTGATCCAGCGCTTCGAGTTCAGTTACGAGCTTGCACGCAAGTCCTTGTTCTACTGTCTGCGGGATCAGGGCGAGCAGGTGCAGGATATGGCAAGACCGATTCTGCAGGCCGCTTTCCGGGCCGGCCTTCTAGACGATCCCGATCTATGGGATCGCATCAAGAACGCTCGCAACGAGACCAGCCACACCTACAACGAAGCCAAGGCGATCGAGATAGCGGCTTTCGTGCGCGAGGAGGCGCTACCGGCCATGCAACGTCTGGAACAGCAGATGAAAACGCAATGAGTGCTCAGGCAGCAGAGGTGGTTACTGAGGGACCACTGGATCCGGACTTCGGAATTGCGCCGCAGTCCGCGCGGAAACTGAGAAACCTGTTTCAACAGATACCACGGCTGGAACGGGTGTGGATTTACGGCTCCCGTGCACGTGGGGGTCATCGGCCGGAGTCGGATATCGATCTGGTCTTCGACGCACCGGAGATGTCCGCCGACGACGTAACGCGCTTCAAGGCCCGGGTCGAGGATCTGGGCTTGCTCTATGGCGTGGACCTGACGCACTGGCAGGACAAGCTCGACGACAGTTTCCGGCGCAACATCGAGCGGGATAGGCAGGTGTTCTGGGAACCTCGGCGGGCTCGCGCCGAAGTCGAGCACCTCGGCGGGATTGTCATGAAACCGTTTCAGTCCGAGGTGCTTACCCAGCTCGGGCGCTATCTGGACGAGCTGAAGCGACAGCGCGACAAAGCGGCGAAGGCCGCCAATGCGCTGCGCGTTGCAGAAATCGATGTGCCGAACGAAATGAGCGACTATCCGCGCAAGGCCTGGGACGCGCTGCGCGAGGCCCAGCAGCTTCCGCCGGCCTTCGCCTCTCTGGACTACAACAGCCGTTTCGACGGCGCCGGCCAGCCGATACCCAACGCCTGTCTCAAAGTGCCGACCGGTGGCGGCAAGACCCTACTGGCCGCCGCCAGCGTGGCGCGGACCTTTTCCGGTTTTCTGGGCAAGCACACGGGGCTGGTGTTGTGGGTAGTGCCCAACGAAGCTATCTACGAACAGACGCGCAAGGCCCTCACCGACCGCGACCACCCCTACCGGCAAATGCTCAACGTCGCCGGCGCCGGGCGGGTCAAAATTCTGGAAAAGCACTCGCCGCTGTCGCGCATGGATGTGGACTCCCACCTCTGCGTGATGCTACTGATGCTGCAGTCTGCTGCCCGGCGGTCGAAGGAAACACTGCGCTTCTTCCGCGACCGCGGCAACGTGCTGGGATTCCTGCCGCGCGAGGACGATATCGAGGGGCACTTCGAACTACTGGACGCCGTGCCCAACCTCGACGCCTACGCGCCAACCGGCCTGAGCAGCGAGGAAATCAGGCACCAGAAGGGCTCCATCGCGAAGAGCTCGCTGGGTAATGTCATGCGCATGCTGCGGCCGATGGTGGTCATCGACGAGGGGCATCACGCCTACACCGAGAACGCGCTCTCTACGCTGGACGGCTTCAACCCGAGCTTTTTGCTGGAGCTTTCCGCCACACCGCGCGTGGCGGATACGAAGAAGAAGCGCGGCGGCTCCAACATCCTGGTGGACGTGAGAGGCACGGATCTCGATGCCGCCGAGATGATCAAGCTGCCGATCAATGTCGATGTGCGCCCCTGGAATGACTGGGAAAGCTGTTTGAGCGCATCAGTGGATCGGCTGAATCAGCTGCATGCGGAGGCCGATCGGCTGCACGGTGAAACGGCACGCTATATCCGTCCCATTCTGTTGGTGCAGGTGGAGCGGACCGGCAGTGATATGCTGGAATCCGGCTTCATTCATGCCGAGGATGCCAAGACCTACCTGCTGCAACTGGGTTTTCACGAGTCCCAGATCGCAATCAAGACGTCAGAAAAGAACGACCTGCGCGACCCGGAGAATATCGACCTGCTCTCGCCGACCTGCGAGGTACGCGTCATCATTACCAAGCAGGCGCTGCAGGAGGGCTGGGACTGCCCGTTTGCCTACGTGTTGTGCGCACTGGCCGCCGGACGCAATCCGGCGGCGATGACGCAGCTCGTCGGCCGCATCCTGCGCCAGCCGCAGGTTGCCAAGACCGGTCGGGAGGCCCTGGACGCCTGCTACGTGCTTTGCCACGACGCCAAGACCGCCAAGGTGGTGGGCGACATCAAGAAGTCCTTGGAGCAGGAGGGTATGGGCGACCTGGCGTTGCATATCAGCGACGGCGGATCCGGTAGCGGCGCAAGCAATGTCGTCACCGCCCAACGTCGCGAGCGCTTTCGCAAGCTCCGGCTGTTCCTGCCACGTGTGACCTGGGTGGAAGACGATACCCGCCGTGAACTGGACTACTTCAGCGACGTGCTCGCCCAGATCGACTGGCATGCCGTCAATACCGAGGCCCTTTGCGCGAACTGGGCACCGGACCCGCGTAACGTGCGGGCGCAGCAGGTGCGCATCGGGCTGTCCATTCTCGAAGAACCCGAAAGCGCACAAACAAGCTTCGCCGAAGCCGGCGAGGTCCGGCTGGACCGGGCCCGCGTGGTGCGGGCCCTGCTCGATCTGGCACCGAATCCCTGGATCGTCTGGGGATGGGTGGATGCCGTACTGACGCGCCTGCTGACCTCTGGCCTGGACGAAGGCGCCATCGCGGCCTCCAGCGCCTCACTCATTGAAACACTGCGCCTAGATCTCGAAGCCGAGCGCGACCGCCTCGCCCAGGGCGTGTTCGAGTCCGAGGTTGCTGCCGGCCGCATCGAGTTTCGGCTTCGTGCTGACGCGACGGACTACGAACTACCACACAACATGCGCATCGCTACCAACGGTGACCCCCAGCCGCTGATGCGCGAGGACTATCAACCGGTCCAGAAAAGCCTGCTGGAACCGATGTTCAAGGCGATGCTCGACAACACCTTCGAGTGCAATTTCGCCACCTACCTGGACCAACAGGCGGCACTCGACTGGTGGCACCGCAACGTCGCCAAATCGCAGTACGGCCTACAGGGCTGGCGGCGCAACAAGGTGTACCCGGACTTCGTCTTCGCGCTCAGTGAGGAAAGTGATCAAAAGCGCGTTGTCGTCATGGAGACCAAGGGGGCGCATCTAAAGAACGAGGACACCGACTACAAGCAGCGACTACTGCAAATGCTGAGTGATCATTTCCGCGACGAACGCCACCACCGAGCCGGCGAACTGGAACTCGCCGGGCGGGAGAGCACTCTCGTCTGCGATCTGGTCTTTGACGATCGCTGGCGCGCCACAACAGACGCACGCTATTTCAGCGGATAACACAGGTTGAAAAGGTAAGCATAAGAACCAGCTCTTGCCGGTTGGTTCTATCCATCTCGAAGCCGACGAAAATTTCCCATTCAGCGGCTGGAAAAAATTTTCTTGCCCCCACAACCTGCGCCACCCATGCCGCGACAATCAGACCCTGCGCGCCTCGGTGACATCATTCCCGTCTTGATGGCGCTGGTCATCGTCGGCGGCCTTCTCGCTGTTTTCGTTTACAGCCTGGATAGCCCGGTTGACCGAGCGAAGGAGGCTGCCAACCAGCCCATGCCGGAGCCCGCCGATGAACCGGCACCCCGCCCCGGCATTTATGCGACGCGCCGGCCCGAGCCATCGGCGCCGCGCCAGGCGCCGCCGGCCGTGCCATCCCGCCCGAGCTCGGACGATCGCCGCCGGCTGGCCAAGCTGAAAGCGCTTTGCCGGCAATGGACCGAGAAGAACACGCGTGGCCAATACGAGGGCCTGCAGACCCAGGCCTGTGCCGACATGCAGCGCTTTGCACAGCAGACCAATCAGGCCGCGCCGGGGGTCACCATTCGGCAAGCCCCGTCACAGCCGCGCTCTGCCACCCGTTCCGACCGTATCGCGATCTACGTGGAGGAATGCGAGCGCTTCGGCTACGGCAGCATCCGCTATCGCGAATGCCGGGCGGACGAAAAGGAACGCCTGCGCCGACAGTGCCGAAAGCTGACCAGCCAGTTGGATGTGGTGCAGGCTGAGACCAATCAGTACACGCGGGCACGCAAGCGGGCCTGGTGTGGAGCTTACAGCCGGTATCAGGTGGTCAAGTAGCCCGCTCCTCGGCCGTGATGACGTGCTAGCCGTCCCGCGTCTGTCGGCATTGCGGGAAGCGGGAACAGCCGTAGAATTCCTGGCCGCGTTTCGGCCCCCGTTTCGCCGTGCGACGCTTCATGTGCGCGCCGCAACTCGGGCAGTTCGGTGCCGTGGCGCCTGGTGGTGGCGCCAGTTCCTCGGCGGTCTCCGGTGCCGATTCATCCACCATGGCGCGGGCATCGATCAGCGTGATGTTCTGGCCTGCGGCGAACTGCCGAGCCGCGTCGGTGAACGCGCCCACCCCGACCACGAATCCGCCGGTGGCCCCGCGTGAGGCCATCACGCCGTAAAGCTCGCGGACCACGCTGACGCCAATGCTTGTGGCACGCCAGCGTTTGCACTGGACCAGGAATGTCTCGCCCTCACGCCGCAGAACCAGATCCACCCCGCCATCCGGCCCGCTGTTCGTGGGGCTGACGCGGTAACCCTCGCGCTCGAACCAGGCGTGCATGAGCCGTTCGAAATCCCGCCAGTGCAGATCGAGCACTGACTGGCTGCTTGCCCGGTCGAGCGTTCTTGTCAGGAGCCGCTGCCGCCACCAATTGCCGACTAACGAAATCAGGGCAGCAGTGAGCAGCGTCGCGGGCGCGATGTACTGGAAGAGACTGCCGATGACCCTGATCCATTGGCCACCGATTGCGACGCCGAGTTCGTCCATCCGGACCGGCTGCGGTGCCGGCCAGTCAGCCAAGGCGGCAAACCCGAAATACGCAGGGACCGCTGACAGCACGAGCCACTGCCAGGGCAGCTTCGATAGCAGGCGAACCCAGGCTTCGAATTCCGACTCTTTCCTGCGTCGCGCCACGCTGTCAGTCACCTCGTCTTGATCGGTGCGGGACTCGAGCCGCCCGGGTTCCGCTAACCGCTTATATAGGTCTCAAGCTGCTTGATGACGTATTCCTGATCCGCAATCACCGACTTGACCAGGTCGCCGATGGACACCAGGCCGATCAGCCTGTCGCCGTCCATCACCGGGAAATGCCGGACGCGCTTGTCGGTGGCCAGGGCCATGCAGTCTTCGACGGTCTGGTCCGGCCCGACGATGAGCACGCGGGTGGTCATGACTTCGCTTACCGGGGTGTCCCGGGAGGATCGGCCCTGCAGGATCAGCTTGCGGGCGTAGTCGCGTTCGCTGAGCAGGCCGACGATCCGCTCGTTGTCGATCACCACGAGCGCGCCGATGCCCTTGTCCGCCATGAGTTGCAGGGCGTCGTAGACCGAGGCGTCCGGCGCAATGGTCCAGACCTGGTCGCCCTTTTCCTTCAGCAGTTGCCGCACTTTCGTTTTCATGAGGTGCGCCCCGCTTCAGTCGTATTGTGGGACCAGTCAATCTAGCAAAGCCGGAACGCCGGTGCTTGTTGGTGATCGCGGCCGCTGTTCTGACGTTCATCGCCGACCGGGCATCGCTTTCCCGCGACTCCCTGCCCGTGCTTGAATGCGGTGGTTCGTTTCACACGGGCAAGCGTGCCCCTTTAGTCATGCCCGACAGGATGAAAACCGCACCGGATCACCGCGGGTTGCCAATGCGCTGGCTGGCCGGGCTGATGCTCGCCGGGCTTGCGCTGCCGGCATTTGCGGAAGGCGCCGATTACCCCGACGGGCATGGCGGCGAGGTGCACTTCCCGATGGGGGCGGTGTCGTTCGCTGATCAGGTCGAGTCGTTTGCCGCCGGGGACCCGGCCGCGGACGACGATCAGTATTCCGAGGCCGACCGGGTGCTGGGCATCCCGGGTTATGCCGAGGACGAGCATGATTTCGTCACCCTGGGTTGTGGCGGCGAGCTGGTGCTGCGTTTTACCGATAACGAGCTGATCGACGTACCCGGCCCGGACTTGTACGTGTTCGAGATCGGGCCGGACACCGAGCCCACCGCGCTGGCGGTGTCCGAAGACGGGCAGGACTGGACGCGTGTGGGCACGATTGCCGGGGGCAAGGCGGAGATCGATCTGGCGCCCTACGTGGCGGCCGACGACACATTCCGCCTGGTGAAACTGGTGGACCTGAAACGCGCCTGCCGCAGTGGCACCCCGGGGGCCGATGTGGATGCGGTGGGGGCCATTGGCTCGGCCTCGACCATCGCGCTGGACAGTTCGGTGCTGTTCGATTCCGGGGCACACCAGCTCAAGCCGGGTGCCTACGCGGCCCTGGACGAGGTGCTGGCCCGCATCAACGACCCGGCGGCCAGCCAGGTGAACGTGGCGGGGCATACTGACAGCGTCGGCGATGAACAGGACAACCTACAGCTTTCCCGCCAGCGGGCCGAAGCGGTGGCCGGTTATCTGCGCGACAACGGCGACTTTGCCGGAGAGGCCGTGACCACCACCGCCCACGGCGAAACCCAACCGGTGGCCGGCAACGATTCGGCCGAGGGCCGGGCCCGAAACCGTCGCGTCGAGTTGACCGTGCGCACCACGCCGGCCGCCGACGACAAAACGCCAGACATCGACATCCTCGGCGTCTGGGGCGGCGTTGGCGGGCGCAGTGCCGATCGCATCGTGGAGCTGCGGCGCGAGGCCGGCGAGGTCCGGGGCGACTACGACTTCGACGGCAGCCGGATCCGCGGCGAGTTCGTCGACGACACCACCTTCGAGGGTTTCTGGATCAAGAAGAAGTCCGGCCAGCGCTGCGACAGCGAGAAGGACGGCAGCCCCTACTGGGGTCATCTGCGGCTGACGTTCGATTCCCCCGCCCGCGACCGTTTCAATGGCGAGTGGCGTTACTGCGGCAGCAGCGAGGACGACTGGAGCCCGAAAGGCTGGCAGGGCATCGAGCGAATCCTCTAGGCCTACCGAGTCGAATCACGCCACGGCCCTCGCACGCCTGACCGATGTTTCGACGCACGGCCGCTGACGCCGGCCTATGGCAGGAACGCGTACCCGCGCTGCTGAAAAATGGCCAGCGCGGGCAACGCGCCGGACACGATCGTCACCTGATCGTTGACCGCCTCAGGGTCGATACCGTGATGGGCCAAGGCCTGGCTGCAGACGTACAACCGCACGCCGGCATCCACCAGCGCCTGAATGAGCGGCGTGCTCGGGTTGGTGATGCCGAATTCGGCCTCGTAGGCAGCATCATCGAGCACCCCGGTGGTGGCCTTGCCGTGGATGACGGCAACCAGATCGAGATTGTCTGCCGGCACACCGGCCAGCGCGTAGAGATTGACCAGCCGTGCCACGCGGTCCAGGCCCTCGTTGACCTGTCCGGCTTCCGGGGCGGCCCGGACCACGTCCTTGACGATTCGATGCTGGCGGTCCGCCTCGGGCTGTAGCTGGGCGCCGGCCACCGGCTTGACCTTGCCGTAGCCCTGGATCCGCGGCGTCTGCCAACCATTGTCGGCACTCGCCGCGGTGGAAAGGACGGCGATCATCCCGGCAATCAGCAGGTTCAGCCGGGCTGGGGGTCGGTAATGCGGAGCAGGTGTCATGTCGGCCTCGCGGCAGTTGATCGGATTTGCGTCAAACCATGGCGACACGTGTCGGACGCGGTGCCACCATGCTCGCATACGACCGGGGGTATGCGGCGGAGGTTCCCCGGCGCGGTCTCGCAGACGGCATGATTCCGGGAGACGGCCGTGCCCGGGCGAGCGGGGTACCGACATTCCCGGGACGGCCGAGAACCGACCCGGGCGAGGCGTGCGAAAAAACGCACCGTGACGGGAAATAGCTGCTAAGCTCGGCCATCCTGTCTTTGCTTTGCCTGCACGGCCGTCCGGCGGCGGGCCATCCCACAAGCAATCACTGAGTGTTCGCCCCCAGGGCGAGGCGTGCCTGTGTGTCGTGTTCCCGCGTTGTGTCGCGGGCACCCGGCGGGCGAGGTCGCCGCCTGGGGTCGGTCATCGTCGCGGCGTCCGACGGCGGCCGGCGTTACCGATCACCGACGCGAATTTATCAGCCGATCCCACCGGGGACGGCGTTTCACATTGGAATGACTATGTCTCAGAACAAACTGTATGTTGGCAACTTCCCGTACGACGTGACCGAATCGCAGCTTCGCGATCTGTTCGAGCCGTACGGCGAAATCGAAGAGCTGGCGCTGATCATGGATCGCGACACCGGCCGTGCCAAGGGTTTCGGTTTCATTACCTTCGCCCAGCAGCAGGCTGCCGAAAAGGCCCTGGAGCTGGACGGCAACGACCTCGGCGGCCGTCCGCTGAAGGTGAACATCGCCACCGAAAAGGGTCGCGATGATCGCCGTGGTGGCCGCAGCCGCTGGTAAGCGACTGACCGGTTCGCCGGACTTCGCTTCGCTCGGGTGGATGGGGCCGGTTTTCGGCCCCGTCCAGCCGGGACTGAGTAAGACCAATCACCGCGTGTTTACCTAATGCGCTGGCAGATTCCGAGATTGCCGCGGCCGCTTTGCGGACTCGCGATGACCTGCTAGTCGGGGGCGGCGAAGGCGTCGCGGTGGAATGCCTCGATTTCCTCGACCGCGTCCATCCCCGGTTCACGCGGATTCGCCGGCTTCCCGCCGGCCATGACTTCCAGCACCCGGCGCGTGCAGCGGGCCAGGGTTTCCGGGTTGTAACCCCCTTCCAGCATCATGGCCAGACGGCCCTGGCAGTGTTCGTCCGCCAGCCGCTGGACGATGCCGGCCAGCGCGCTGTAACCGTCAAATGAAAGATTCAGGCACAGCTCGGTGCGGTGGGCATCCATGCCGGCGGATACCAGGATGAGTTCCGGCTGAAACCAGGCCGCGGCGGGCACGAGGATGTGCTCGAACGCATGGATCATGGCCAGGTCGCCGGCTTCCTCCGGCAGCGGGACGTTGATGGTGGTGCCTTCGCCCAAGCCCTCGCCGACCTCTTCCATGGCACCGGTGCCGGGATAGAACGGGGCGGCCCGGTGGGTATCGAAGAACAGCACGCCGGGGTCGGCGGCGAAGATGTCCTGGGTGCCGTTGCCGTGGTGGGCGTCCCAGTCGACGATCAGGACGCGCTCCACGCCCCATTTGGCCTGGGCGTGGGCGGCGGCCACCGCCACGTTGTTGAACAGGCAGAAACCGCGGGCCCGTACCGCGTTGGCGTGATGGCCGGGCGGACGGCACAGGGCGAAGGCCGAATGCGCCTTGCCGTTGAACACGGCATCCACCGCGGCGACGGCCGAGCCGGCCGCCACCTCGGCGGCCTCCACACTGCCGGCGGATACCGCGGTGGTATCCACATCTAGCCAGGCCTGGTTGCCGCGCAGCTCGTACAGCCCTTCGATGTACGACAGCGTGTGCACCCGGGCAAGCTGGTCCAGCTTGGCGACCCGGCCTTTCGTCAGCCGCACGCCCGGTACCGGCTCGGCCCGCAGCAGATCCGCAATCGCCGTGATGCGGCCGGGGTGTTCCGGGTAGCTCCACTTGGCTTCCAGGCCCAGGCCCTCCAGCACCCCGCGCACGCGGCTGTCGAGGCGGCCGGGGAGGAATGGCTCCCGCGCTTCCGGGCGATGCGCCAGCACCCGTTCGTCGTAAATTACCCGTACGTTGCGATCACCCAGCACGCGGTCGATCCCGTCAGATTACTGCCCCGCGATGATGCGTCATCGTCGGGCAACATGCGATAGCGATAACGCCGCCTCGAGCCGTTATGGCGCCTCTGCCGTGGCGACTTCCCGTTCAATGCGATCGCCCACCGCGTTCTCCGTGGTGCGCAGTTCGAAGGTCGTCTGCAGATTCAGCCAGAACTGCGGGGTGGTATCGAAATAGCGCGCAAGACGCAGCGCGGTATCCGCCGAAACGCCGCGGCGTTCACGCACGATGTCATTGATCCGCGGCGCCGGCACTTTCAGCGCCCGGGACAGCGCGTTGGCACTCATGCCCAGCGGTTCGAGGTAATCCTCCCGCAGGATTTCCCCGGGGTGAACGGGACGCATCCGATTCTTGAACATGGCCCTGCCTCTAGTGGTAGTCGGTGATCTCAACATCTTCCGGGCCGTGATCGGTCCAGCGGAAGCACAGGCGAAACGGATCGTTGATGCGGATGCTGTGCTGCCCGGTTCGCCGGCCGCGCAGCGCTTCCAGGCGATTACCCGGCGGCGACGCAAGATCCCGCAGTTCTTCCGCGTTATCCAGTTGCACCAGCTTGCGCGTCGCGGCGCGCTCGATCTGGCCAAAACGCCTGTCGCGGCCGGTCTCGAAAAGCCGCCGGGTGGCTCGGCACCGGAAACTCCGAATCATGGCCTGAATATATCACTTAACGTTAAACGTTAAAAAAACCTGCCCGAGGTACTGCGGCATGCCGGTTCCGTTGACAGGAGCGCGCCGCCTGGCCGCGCAACCATCGTGAATGCGCCGATGCGCGGCATCCATTCCCGCACAAGGCGAGGATTCGGAATTACCGGCATTAATCGGTATCCTTGCTCGCCTTTCGCGCGGCTCGCAATGGTCGGGCTATGCGAGGCGAGCCCTTGCCGCCCGGTCGATGCCACGCGACACACTTGAACCACGAGGCGCCATGACTACCACGACCGAAACCGCCGCCACCCGCATCGACGGCAAGGTGATCGGCGGTGAAATCCGCGAACGCATCGCCCGCGAAGTCGCCGCCCTGCAGGCCGACCACGGCGTGACCCCGGGACTGGCCGTGGTGCTGGTCGGTGGCGACGAGGCCAGCCAGGTCTACGTCAGCCACAAGCGCAAGGCCTCGCTGGCCGCGGGCATGGAATCCTTCGAGCATTATCTGGACGAGGACACCTCGGCGGACGAGTTGCTCGCCCTGATCGACAAGCTCAACCGGGACCCGGCCGTCAACGGCATTCTGGTGCAGCTGCCCCTGCCGGCTCAGATTTCCGAGGACGCCGTGCTGGCCGCCATCGACCCGGACAAGGACGTGGACGGCTTTCACGAGGTCAATACCGGTCGGCTGTGGAACGGCGGCAGCCCGCCCGTGCCCTGCACCGCGCTGGGCTGCGTGCTGTTGCTGCAGCACACGCTCGGCAATGATCTGGCCGGGCGGCACGCGGTGATCGTGGGCCGCTCCAACATCGTCGGCAAGCCGCTGGCCAACCTGCTGCTGCGGGAAAACTGCACCGTGACCGTGGCCCATTCGAAGACCCGCGACCTGCCCGGTCTGTGCCGCCAGGCCGACATTCTGGTGGCGGCCGTGGGCCGGCCGAAATTCGTGCAGGGCGACTGGATCAAGCCGGGGGCCACCGTCATCGACGTGGGCATCAACCGGCTCGAGGCCAACGCGGACGGCAAGCGCCGCCTGGTGGGCGATGTGAATTACGCCGCAGCGGCCGAGGTAGCCGGGGCCATCACCCCGGTGCCGGGCGGCGTCGGTCCCATGACCATTGCCTGCCTGCTGCACAACACGGTGCGGGCCGCCTGCCAGCAGAAGGGCCTGCCGCTGCCGGCCGACGACTGAACCAATCGCGAACCCGGCAACGGGAACTTCCAACCATGCAGGGTCACGCCAGGCGTGACGCGGGGTGCGTCGGGACCGCCCGGCGCCTTGACCGGACGAGGAGACACCGACGGTGACCAAACGCAACGACGAGAAGCTCACGAAACCGCCGAACGGCGACGCCGCGATTGCCCGGGCCGCCACCCTCAAGCCCATCCGCGAGATCGGCGAGCGACTGGGGGTGCCATGGGAAGCCATGGCGCCCTATGGCCATACCAAGGCCAAGATCGATCTGGATTACATCGCCTCGCTGGCGGACCGGCCGGACGGCAAGCTGATCCTGGTGACCGGCCTGACGCCCACCCCGCCCGGCGAGGGCAAGACCACCACCACCGTGGGCCTGACCGACGCGCTGTCGGCGGCCGGCGAGAACGTGGCCGCCTGCCTGCGTGAACCCAGCCTCGGCCCCTGCTTCGGCATGAAGGGCGGCGCGGCCGGCGGCGGGCACGCGCAGGTGGTGCCCATGGACGATCTCAATCTGCACTTCACCGGCGACATGCACGCCATCGGCATGGCCCACAACCTGCTGGCGGCGATGATCGACAACCACATCAACTGGCGCAACGAGCTCAATCTCGATCCGCGCCGGGTGAGCTGGCGCCGGGTGATGGACATGAACGAGCGCGCCCTGCGCGACATCGTGATCGGCCTGGGCACCGGCAACGGCATGCCGCGCGAGGACGGCTTCGACATCACCGTGGCCTCCGAGATCATGGCCATTCTCTGCCTGGCCACCGACATGGCCGACCTGCAGGCGCGCCTGGCCCGCATCGTGGTGGCCGAAACCCGCGACCGCCAGCCGGTGACCGCGGCCGATCTGGAAGCCGACGGCGCCATGGCGGTGCTGCTCAAGGATGCGATCAGGCCCAACCTGGTGCAGACGCTGGAGAACACGCCGGTGTTCGTGCACGGCGGCCCGTTCGCCAACATCGCCCACGGCTGCAACTCGGTGATCGCCACCCGGGCCGCGCTGAAGCTGGCCGATTACGTGGTCACCGAGGCCGGCTTCGGCGCCGATCTGGGGGCCGAGAAATTCTTCGACATCAAGTGCCGCATGTCCGGCCTCAAGCCGGCCGCCGCGGTGATCGTGGCCACCGCCCGGGCGCTGAAAGTGCACGGCGGCAACGCGGTGCAGCATCTGGAGGAAGAGGATGTGGAAGCCGTGCGCAAGGGCTGCGACAACCTGCGCCGGCACATCCGCAACATCCGGTCCTACGGCGTGCCGGCGATCGTGGCGATCAACCGCTTCCCCTCCGACACCGACGCCGAACTCGACGCCATCGCCGAGGAGATGCGCACGGAAGGCGTGGAAACCTCGCTATGCACCCACTTCGCCGACGGCGGCGCCGGCGCGGCCGACCTGGCCCGTACCGTCACCGAGGTGGCGGCCCGCGACGAAGCGGACTTCAAGCCGATCTACCCGGACGACATGGAGTTGCTGGACAAGATCCGCACCGTGGCACAGAAGATTTACGGCGCCGCGGACGTCGACGCGGGTCACGCCATCCGCGCCCGCCTCAAGAACCTGGAAAAAGCCGGTTACGGGCATTTCCCGGTGTGCATCGCCAAGACCCAGTACAGCTTCACCACCGATCCCAACCTGCGTGGCGCCCCCAGCGGTCACACCATCCCGGTACGCGAAGTACGGCTGTCCGCCGGCGCGGGCTTCATCGTGGTGATCTGCGGCGAAATCATGACCATGCCCGGTCTGCCGCGGCGGCCCGCGGCGGCGGATATCCGGATGCATGCGGATGGGCATATCGAGGGGTTGTTCTAAGGAACCTCTGATTCATTCCGTGCAGCCAACCGGGGCAGGCCAGTCGGCCGTCTCGGATGCCCCCGGGCGCGGGATCAGGCGCTGAGGAAACGACGCAACCGGTCGCCCAGCCAGTTGGGATGCTCCAGCGGTATCCAGTGACCGCCATCGATGGTCTCGCACTGCCACTCGGCGTCGACATACTGCCGGGAATCGCGCATCTGCGCCGCGACCAGATAGGGGTCCCCCTTGCTCCAGATGCCCAGCGTCGGTGCCGTTATCGTCGGCTGGCGGCGAAACAGGATGCTGCCCATGCTGGCGCGGTAGATGCGCAGACCAGCCGTCAGGCGGCCGGGTGCCGACAGCCGGGCCACCACCTCGTCCGGGTCCGGGTGCGAGCCGGACAGCATTCGCGCCAGGCCCAGCGGCCCGCGGCTGCCGAGCACGTACTCGGTCACCCCGCCCAGCAGGAAGAAACCGATGTACCAGGCGGCCAGCTTCTGCGCGATGCCGGCGCGCGCATAGGCCGTGGGGTGGCCCACCGACAATACCGCCAGGCGATGCACCCGCGACGGATAAAGTCCGGCGATCAGCCAGGCCGCCCAGCCGCCCCAGTCGTGACCAACAATGTGGGCCCGCTCGATACCCAGGTGATCGAGCAGCGCGACATGATCGCCGGCGATCGCCACGATGTTGTAATCACCCAGCTTCGGCGCCATGTCGGAGTCGCCACAGCCCACGGTGTCGGGCGCAATGCAGCGAAACCCGTCGGCGTGCAGGGCGCTGATCTGCGCCGCCCACATGGCACCCGAATCGGGGAAACCGTGCAGCAGAAGCACCGCCGGGCGCTGGTCGTCACCGGGCGCGGAATCCCGATAGGACAGGGTCAGCCCGCGATGGGTGAAACTGGCGCGAGACACGGTCATGAATGGGCTCCGGGGCGCGAAAACGGCAATGGGTGCCACCGAATATACAGGCGACCGGATGTGCAGCCAGCCGATAAGCGGGCGCAGCGTGGGTTCGTGGGCATATGCGAGGACACGTTGCCCGGTTTGGCCGATAGCTCTCAGGGCTCGCTAACGGGAGGGAAGACGCGACCCCACCGGGCTTTGGCAACTCTTGATTCCCGTCGGGACGAGCTGAGCACTGCAGGGCGGCGAGGTTCCCGGCCCGAAGGGGCGCGCCCAGGACGGGCGCGCGGTTTTCGCCGGGTCATGGATGACCCGTCGAAACACCCCCTCGCCGACCGAAGCGCACAGGGCATCCTGCCTCGAACCCCGTTCGAGGCAGGACTCGCCCGCCGGAAGCGTTTCTTTGGTGACTTTCTTGTCGCACAAGAAAGTTACCCGGCCCGCGTCAGCGGGGCGGAATCCTCTTCCTCGCCATCCTGAAAACACGGAACGCGGGCTACGCTCGGCTTGTGCCGGTATGCCCGAGTGAAGAGGCGCCATGAATGGCGCCCTACGGACGGCGCAAACAGGCCCGATCAATGCCGCTGAACCCCCGCCGTGTAACGCCTGTCTCAGAACTGTCAACGAATACCGCGAGCCTGCAGCATTGGCGCCATTCGCACCCGTACGATTAATTCGCAAAAACTATCAATCCCTCAGAAAGAATTTATTTGTCATATAGATGCCGGGGCACTACCTTGTGTCCCCTGGCGAGGACTAAAGCCTAGATACGACAGGAGGAAACGTTATGGCGGACGGTGATAACACAGGCAAGTGCCCGGTCATGCATGGCAGCCGCACGCAGCTGCATGGCGGTGGCGGCGGTCCCAAGGACTGGTGGCCGAACCAGTTGAACCTGGGCATCCTGCATCAGCACACCCCGAAGTCGAACCCGATGGGCGAGGAATTCGACTACGCGGACGAATTCAGCAAGCTCGATCTGGCGGCGGTCAAGCAGGATCTGACCGCGCTGATGACCGATTCCAAGGAATGGTGGCCGGCCGACTACGGCCATTACGGCCCGTTCATGATCCGCATGGCCTGGCACGCGGCCGGCACCTACCGCACGGCCGACGGTCGCGGCGGCGCCGCCACCGGCAACCAGCGCTTTTCCCCGATCAACAGCTGGCCGGACAACGGCAACCTGGACAAGGCCCGCCGCCTGCTGTGGCCGATCAAGCAGAAGTACGGCAACAAGCTGTCCTGGGCCGACCTGTTCATCCTCACCGGCAACGTCGCGCTGGAGTCCATGGGCTTCAAGACCTTCGGCTTTGCCGGCGGGCGCGAGGACATCTACGCGCCGGAAGAGGACATCTACTGGGGTGCCGAGACCGAATGGCTGGCCACCAGTGACAAGCCCAACAGCCGCTACTCGGGCGAGCGCGAGCTGGAAAGCCCGCTGGCCGCGGTGCAGATGGGCCTGATCTACGTCAATCCGGAAGGCCCGGACGGCGAGCCGGACCCGCTGAAGTCGGCCCACGACATCCGCGAGACCTTCGGCCGCATGGCCATGAACGATTACGAAACCGTGGCCCTGACCGCCGGCGGCCATACCTTCGGCAAGGTCCACGGCGCCGGCGATGCCGAGAACGTGGGCGTGGAGCCGGAAGCCGCGCCGATGGAAGCCATGGGCTTCGGCTGGGCCAACAGCTACGGCAAGGGCAAGGGCCGCAACACCATCACCAGCGGCCTGGAAGGCCCCTGGACGCCCAATCCCATCAAGTGGGACATGGGTTACCTGGATGTGCTATTCGGCTACGAATGGGAACTGACCAAGAGCCCGGCCGGCGCCAATCAGTGGCAGCCCAAGAACCTCAAGGACGAGGATCACGCGCCGGACGTGGAAGACCCGTCGCAGAAGGTCAACCTGATCATGACCACCGCGGACATGGCGATGCGCTATGACCCGGAATACAGCAAGATCGCCAAGCACTTCCACCAGAACCCGGACGAGTTCGCCGATGCCTTCGCCCGCGCCTGGTTCAAGCTGACCCATCGCGACATGGGGCCGAAGGTGCGCTACCTCGGGCCGGAAGTGCCGGAGGAAGACCTGCTGTGGCAGGACCCGGTACCGCCGGTGGATCACGTGCTGATCGACGAGCTCGACGCCGAGCAGCTCAAGTTGCGGATTCTGGACACCGGGCTGAGCGTGTCCGAGCTGGTATTCACCGCCTGGGCCTCGGCCTCCACCTACCGCGGTTCCGACATGCGCGGCGGTGCCAACGGCGCCCGCATCCGCCTGGCCCCGATGAAGGACTGGGAAGCCAACCAGCCGCGCCAGCTTGCCAAGGTACTTGATCAGCTGGAAAGCGTGCAGAAGGCCTTCAACGATGAGCAGTATGGCAACAAGAAGGTCTCGCTGGCCGACCTGATCGTGCTCGGCGGCGCCGCCGCCATCGAGAAGGCGGCGCTGGATGCCGGCAACCCGGTACACGTGCCGTTTGCCCCGGGCCGCACCGACGCCACCGATGAGCAGACCGACGTCGAATCCTTCGAACCGCTGGAGCCGGAGGCCGACGGCTTCCGCAACTACCGGCGCACCAAGTTCACGGTTGCCGACGAGGAAATGCTCGTCGACCGTGCCCAGCTGCTGGGCCTGACGGCGCCGGAAATGACGGTGCTGGTGGGCGGCATGCGCGCGCTGAATGCCAATTACGAAGGCATCCAGCACGGCGTGCTCACCAACCGTCCCGGCCAGCTGACCAACGACTTCTTCGTCAACCTGACCGACATGGCTACCGAGTGGAAGGTCAGCGCGGACGACGAGGACGTATTCGAGGGCCTGGACCGCGACACCGGCAAGAAGAAGTGGACCGGTACCCGCGTGGACCTGGTGTTCGGCTCCAACTCGCAGTTGCGGGCGCTGTCGGAAGTCTATGCCCAGGCCGACGCGAAGCAGAAGTTTGCGCAGGACTTCGTCGCCGCCTGGAACAAGGTGATGAACGCGGACCGCTTCGACCTGAGCTGATAGGTGGCGATCGGCGGTATCCGGGCCTGCCGGATACCGCCGACATCGCCCGACCCGAATGAAGGCGGCGTCCCGGGCCGGGGCGTCGCCTTTTTTGTTGGGCGGTTGACATTACCCACAAACCGAGCGGAAACGGCAGGCCGGGAGGTTTCCGTTCGGCCGGCTGATTGAAACCTTCGACTTTCAGGACATCAACGAAGCCGCAGCTGCCACGGAACCCGCCCGCGTGGTGAAACCGGTGGTGGTCTCAGCCTGACGGGGCAGCACCGCCTCGCTCAATCGCGGCGGCCCGAAGCCCCCTCGCCCCGCCGCCGGCGCTTGACCTCGTACATCGCTTCGTCGGCCCGTACCAGCAGGTCCGCCAGCGACTCCTCGGCGCTGGCCTGGATGGTTACACCCACGCTGGCGCCGGGATAGTCGATGCTGGCGTCGCCCAGGTCGTAATGACCGCGGACCGCCTCTTCCAGACGATCTCGCACGGCGTCATGAAAGGCATCCGCCTCATGCTCCGGGACCAGCGCCAGCAGCACGAACTCGTCACCCCCGTAACGGGCACAGATTTCCTCGGCCCGGGTGACGGTCTGCAGCGAGACGGCCACCTGCATCAGGAAGCGGTCACCGGCGTCGTGGCCGTGGTCATCGTTGATCTGCTTGAAGCCGTCCAGATCGACAAAGGCCGCGCACACCCGGCCGCCATGACGAACCGCCCGGGCACGCAGCCGTTCGCCTTCTTCCTCCAGCTGGCGCCGGTTGGGCAGGGCCGTGAGCGGGTCCAGCCGGGCCTGCCGTTCGATCTCCCGATAGGAGGCCTCGAGCGACTCGCGCAGCTCCAGCCGGGTGACCAGCAGCGACAGATGCAGGGCCAGGCCGGTAAGCATCTGCTGCGCGGCCAGCCCCTGGCTGGGCAGGGCACGGGCCAGTACCAGCACCGACCCCGCGCTCTGGCCGCGACGCATCGCGCAGGCCACGCCGATGCCCACGATATCCGGGCCGACCAACTCGCCGGCGGCCTCGAACACGTCCGGATCGTCACGCCGGTTCCACCAGCCGGCGCCGTCGGGTGTCAGCTGCTGGCCGATCAGCCAGTTCATGAACGCCCGGACCACCGGCTTGGCCGGCCCCTCGTCGGCCGGGTGGCAGGTGCGCACGGTGACGTCGGTCCAGATGGAATCGAGCACCCCCGCGCAGCCATGCAGGGCCTCCTCCAGAACGGTGGCACCGGAACACTGCTCGGCCAGCGCGGCGATGCCCTGGAACGAGCGGGCCGCGTCCTCGGCCTGGCGCGCCCGTTGCCGGGCGTGACTGGCAGCACGCTCGAGCTGGATCTGGTGGGCCACCAGCTGGGCGAACAGCGACATCACTGACTCCGTCCCTTCCGGCACCGGGGCGACATGGTCGCTGGCGCCGCACAAGGTGCCGAAAATCTCGCCGTCGTCGGCCTTGACCGGGACACTGGCATAGGTCTGGATATTGAGCGCCCGGGCCGCTTCGGAATCGCCCCAGCGCACCGGCACATCGGTGGTGAGAAAGCGGTTCTCGTCCAGCGCGCGGCGACACAGCGTGTCGTGCCAGGGCACCACCAGCCCCTCGCCGATAGTCATGTCACCGCTGTTCTGCGAAAACAGGATCTGCTGCTGATCGGCCTGCCAGTCGATCGCGGTGAGATACACCGAATCCAGCCCGGTCAGGCGTTGCAAGATGTTCAGTAGCGGCCGGGTCAGGCCTTCCAGATCGCCGGCCCCGGCAACCTGTTCGGCGACCGCGGTCAGCAGGCTTTCGGCAGCTACCGTCGAGGCCTTGGCCGATTGACTCATGCGTTGGGTTGCGAATCACGAACGGATGACGCGTCTTAGTGTACCCACAGGCGCCGGCCACTTCACGCGGCGGCCCGGTGGGCCTGCTCGCCGAGCGATGAGTAAGTACACTCACACCGACAACACGGAGGAGACCCGGATATGCACCTGACAATCGCGACGCGGACTATCGCTCTGACCGCCGCCCTGATCGCCGGTGCCGCCGGCGCGGCCGACAACGACGACAAGCCCCTGCCGGCCGAGGCGCCCGATGCGCCGGAATGGTGCCAGTCGGAATGGGGACCGGGCGATGAAATCGGTGCCGCCAACCTGCTCACCGAGGAACGCGCCCGGGCCGCGGCCAAGCTGGTCACCAGGGGCAAGGTCTACGGGCTGGGGGCAGAAACCAACGCCGATACGCCGGCCTACGGTTCCCGTTCCTGGTCGATGGTCGTCACCCAGCCCGGTCAGGCCGGCGGGGCCAGCATCGGCGAGTCGCAGACGGTGTTCAACGACGACATCCACATGGGCTATGTGGGTATCGGCTCGCAGATCGACGGGCTCGGCCACATCGGCATCGACAACGTCTACTACAACTGTCACCCCGCCAGCGAGTTCGTGCAGGGCGACGGGCTGACCGCGCTGGGCATCCATCAGGTGCCCAACATGGTCACCCGCGGGGTGGTGCTGGACATGACCGACCACTTCGATCAGGCCGTGCTGGACGAAGGCACCGCCTTCAACCGCGAGGAAATCCGGGCCCAGGCGAAGGCCCAGGGAATCGAGATCCGCGAGGGCGACGTGGTGCTGTTCCACACCGGCTGGCTGGACCTGGTGGGCGAGGACGACGAGCGCTACATCACCGCCGAACCCGGCCTGGGACTGGACGGCGCCCGCTACCTGGCGGAGAAGAACGTGGTCGCCGCCGGCGCCGATACCTGGGGCCTGGAAGTGATCCCCTTCGAGGAAGGCGTCGGCGTATTCGAGGTGCATCAGGAGCTGCTGGCCCGCAACGGCATCTACATTCTGGAAAACATGGATACCGCCGAGCTGGTGGCGGACGGGGTGTCCGAGTTCATGTTCGTGCTGGGGGCCCCGCGCTTCACCGGCGGCGTCCAGGCGATCGTGAATCCCACCGCCATTCGCTGACGCGAACGCAGCCGGGGTGCTCAGCCCGTGGCGCCCCGGCTGCGTTCGGCCAGGGCGATACCGCCCAGCACCAGCGCGAGCGCCAGGGCGTGAAACGCGTGGAAGGCCTCGCCCAGCAGCAGCACGGAAAAACCGGTGCCGAACAGCGGCACCAGATTGATGAACAGGCCGGCGCGGTTGGCGCCGATCAGTTCGGTGCCGCGGATGAAGGCCGCCTGGGCCAGCACCCCGGGCACCACGGCCGCGAACAGCACCACGCCCCAGCCGGTCAGGTCCGGCCAGCCCGCCGGGTCCGCGGTGATCCGCCAGGCTGCCACCGGTAGCGTGGCCAGCCAGGCGGCCGCGGCAATCGCCGCGATGAAGCTCAGCCAGTGAATCGGTGGTCGGAAACGCAGCGCCACGGCGTAGGCGCTGTAGCAGACGATGGCCACCAGCATCAGCGCGTCACCCCGGTTGAGTGACAGCGTGAGCAGGCGGGCGAGATCACCGGCGGAGACCACCACCGCCACCCCGGCCGCGGTCATCAGGAACCCGACCAGCTGCGCCGGTACCGGCCGCTGGCGCAGGAACAGGAAACTCAGCAGGAAGATCATGCCGGGCATGCCGGCCTGTTCGATCACCACGTTCACGGCGCTGGTGTAGTTCAGCGCACTGTAGAGCGCGATGTTGAACGCGCCGAAGCCGATCAGGCCGTAAAGGAACAGCAACCCGGCGTGCTGTCGCACCAGCGGCCAGTCATGCCGCAGATGCGGCCAGGCGAAGGGCAGTATCACCAGCGCCGCGCAGCCCCAGCGCAGATGGGTCAGCACGATCGGGTCGACATGGCCCGCCGCCAGCTTGCCGGCCACCGCGTTGGCACCCCAGGCCATGGCGGTGCCGGTCAGCAGCACATAGGCGAACCAGCCGGCGGGCATGGCCGAACGGGGCCGGATCAGGCGCGGCGCGGCACGGGTGCCGGTTAGCCGGCCGCGGCGTCCAGCTTGTCTTTGGTGCGATGCTCGAAATCGCTGGCGTCATGACGTTCGGGAAGCTGCTCGGCCGGGTCGCCCCACACCCGGTTGACCATGCGGCCGCGCTGCACCGCCGGCCGGGCATCAATGTCATCGGCCCAGCGCTGCAGGTTGCGGTACTCCTGTACCTGCAGGAATTCGGCAGCGTCGTAGAGTACGCCCTTGGCCAGCGCGCCGTACCAGGGCCAGTTGGCCATGTCGGCAATGCTGTAGTCCTCGCCGGCCAGGAAGGCGTTGTCCGCCAGATGCCGGTCGAGCACGTCCAGCTGACGCTTCACTTCCATGGTGAAGCGGTTGATGGGGTATTCCATCGGTTCCGGCGCGTAGGCGTAGAAGTGCCCGAAGCCGCCGCCCAGGTACGGCGCGCTGCCCATCTGCCAGAACAGCCAGTTGATCGTCTCCGTGCGCGCCGCCGGTTCCGTCGCCAGGAACGCGCCGAATTTCTCGGCCAGGTACAACAGGATGGCGCCGGATTCAAACACGCGGGTGGGCGTGGCGGTGCTGTGGTCCATGAGCGCCGGAATCTTGGAGTTCGGGTTGGCCTCGACGAAGCCGCTGGAAAACTGCTCGCCCTCCAGGATGTTGACCAGCCAGGCATCGTATTCCGCGCCGGTATGCCCCAGCGCCAGCAGCTCCTCGAGCATGACCGTGACCTTCACGCCGTTCGGCGTGGCCATCGAATACAGCTGTAACGGATGCTTGCCCACCGACAGTGCCTTGTCGTGTGTGGCTCCGGCGATCGGCCGGTTGATGCTGGCGAAGCGGCCGCCGCTTTCGGCGTCCCAGGTCCAGACGGCGGGGGGCGTGTAGCCGGTTGTATCGGTCATCGGTGCCTCGTAGGTTCGCGGCAACGCAGAACGCGGTGCGCGCAGGAATGGCGGTCGCAAGCGTAGCCCCGGGCACCGGGGCAAGACAACTTGCCGTGGGAAGACGACCGGACCCGCACGATCCCGCTGGCAACGAAAAGGGCGGCCCGAAGGCCGCCCCCGCGAATCCGGTCGGCCTCGGGGCCGCGCCGCAGCGGGCCCCGGGCGCCGGGCTCCGTCATTCCACCTGCGACAGATACCCGTCCAGCCGGTCCTTGTTGGCGGCAAAACTGGCGGCGATTTCCTCGGCCTTGTTCTTCGCCGCGTCCAGGTTTCCGGGCTCGCCGACCTGGATCACGCCCACCATGGCCAGGGCCACGTGCGGCTGGCACTTGTAGACGTACACACCGGGCTCATCCAGCGTGACCGTCACTTCCTTGCTGATCTCGCCCTTCCACTCGGACCCGCCGTCCGGCACCAGCACCGACTGGCTGTTATGGGCCGGGTCCGTGGGCTTGAAGGTCACCGTGTCGCCCGGCGCCACCTCAAGGTAGCCGGGTGAGAACACCATGGTGCCCTCGTCACCGGTGTTGAGCATTTCCACCGTGTGGTCGGCGGCCTGGACCGGCACGGCCGAAACCGCAGCCAGCGTGATCAGTCCGGAAATCAGACGACGCATGTTGGTCAACTCCTGTTCAGTCAAAACGAATGGGCCATGAGCATGGATCCGGCCGTGGTCTCGGTACCGGGCCGCTTGCAACGCACGCCGGGCACCCGCAACAGATGGCACACTGATGGCCTGTCCCGGAACCGTAGCAAACGTTGTGGCCAACGCTTCTGACCGCATGACACCGACTCGGTTCGGACCGGATTTCGAAACACGCCAGGTCGATACCGGCGACGCCAGCATCAACCTGGTGCACGGCGGCACCGGGCCGCCATTGCTGCTGTTGCACGGCTACCCGCAGACCCATGTCATGTGGCACGCGGTCGCCCCGCGCCTGGCCCGGCATTTTCACGTGATCTGCCCGGACCTGCGGGGTTACGGCCACAGCAGCAAGCCGCCCGGCGGCGACGATCACGCCGCCTACGCCAAGCGGGCCATGGCCCGGGACATGGCGGCGGTGATGGATGCGTTCGGCTACGCCGAGTTCGACGTCGCCGGCCACGACCGCGGGGCTCGGGTGACCCACCGCATGGCACTGGATTACCCGGACCGCGTGCGCCGCGCCTGCGTGATGGACATCGCGCCCACGCTGCACATGTTCCGGCACACCGACCAGCAGTTCGCCACCGGCTACTACCACTGGTTCTTCCTGATCCAGCCGGACGGCCTGCCGGAAACCATGATCGGCGCCGACCCCGGCTACTACCTGCGGGAAAAGCTGCGCCGCTGGGCCGCCCCCGGCGCCCGTTTCGATGACGCGGCAATTGCCGAGTACGAGCGCTGCTTTGCCGACCCGGCGGCCATTCACGCCAGCTGCGAGGATTATCGGGCGGCGGCCGGCATCGACCTGATCCACGACGAGGCCGACCGTGACCGGCGGCTTGCCTGCCCGCTACTGGTGCTCTGGGGGGCGCACAGTTTCGTCCACCGCACCTACGACGTACTCACCGTATGGCAGGACTATGCCGATAAGGCGGCGGGCCGGGCGCTGGCCTGCGGCCACTTTCTGCCCGAGGAGTCGCCGGACGAGGTGCACGACGAGCTGCTGCGCTTCTTCACGGACGGGACCTGAGCGCCCGTCAGCCGGGCCGCCTGTGGGCCCCGCCGAATGAATCAGCGAGCCCTCGGGCCGGGTGAGCGGCAATCGGCACTTGCCCTCGACGTCAAAGTGTATTTATATACACTTCCTACTCAGCGATTGCCGGTGTCCCCGATGCCCGTTTCTGCCCAGACGCAACCAGCCGATGTTCTGTCCGCCGCGCCGGCGGGCTGGCTCACGCTGCCGATCATCGGCCGGGTGGCCGCCGGCGCCCCGATTGCGGCGATCGAGAACACCGAAAAGGTGATCCATGTCCCGGCCGCGCGCTTCCGGTACCGCCCGGATTACCTGCTGCGGGTACGCGGCGATTCGATGATCGGCGCCGGGATTTCCGACCGCGATCTTATCGCCGTGCGCAAGCAGTCCAGCGCCCGTCCCGGCGACATCGTGGTGGCCCGTCACGGCGAGGATGTGACCGTGAAGGAACTGCGCATCGACAACGGCGAGGTGGTGCTGGTACCCGCCAACGAGGCCTATGCCGATATCCGCATACCCGCCGACCAGGTCGTTATCGAAGGCGTGTACGTAGGATCCTTGGCCGATTCGGACACCGTCGCGGCCTGAGCCGGAACTTAAAACGCGGGACGGGCCAGGGCAGACGCGGCGGATTCGCCGCGGTGGAAATAGAAACCCTGGAAGCTGCCGAGACCGAGCCCGGTCAGAATTTCCAGGCTGCCGGCGTCTTCCACGCCTTCGGCGACGACTTCGATTGCCAGCCGCCGCCCGACATCGGCGATGGCGGCCACCAGCACCGAGTCAATCGGGTCGTCGCAAAGCTCGCGGGTGAACAGGCCGTCGATCTTGATGCCATCGACCGGCAGCCGCTTGAGCAGTTCAAAGGTGTTGTAACCGCTGCCGAAGTCATCCAGCCAGACGCGGTAGCCGTTCGCGCGCAGTGCCGCGATCAGGGTCGCGTAATCGTGCCCTCGCAGTTCGTCCGTTTCGGTGATTTCAAACCGCAGCGCGTCGGCTGGCGGAGATCGCTGGCGCAGGCATTCCAGCAAACGAGCACCGAAGATGGGATCACTGACGCTGCCGGCACTGAGATTGATGGAGAGATAACGCCTGGCGGGCCAATGCCCGGCCGCGGTGCGTGAGCCGACCAGGTCCAGCGCGGCGTTGACTACCCATTCGTCGATCGCCGGCATCAGCCCGAGGTGCTTGGCTGCCGGCAGGAACGCGCCCGGCGGCAGCATTTCGCGGCCATCCCGCAGCCGCAACAGCGCTTCGTAGCCCTGCGGCTGGCCCGCTGCATCGACAATCGCCTGAAGATGCAGTTCGAACCCGTCCTGCTCGAGGGCCCGGTGAATGCGTTGCGCCGCATCACGGGCGTCAAGGTTGAAACGTATCGCCGGATCATCCCCGCTGTAGAAATGCACACGATGACGTCCCGCCTGACGTGCGACATCCAGCGCGGCATCCGCCCGCACCAGTAACTCGGAAGGCTCGCAGTCACTGGGCATGAGTGCGGCCACGCCCACACTGAGACCGACGGTATAGGGACGATCCTCGTGGATGAGGTGGTACCGGTCCACGGTATCGATCAGTTCATTGGCCAGCGTGGTAACGGCATCTTCGCCGTCGGCCGCCACCAGCGCGGCGAACTCGTCACCGCTCAGGCGTGCCAGTTGCGCGCGCTCGCCGAGTGCCGCCTGCAGCAACGTGGCCAGATCCTCCAGCACGCGATCGCCGATCTGGGTCCCGCAGATGTCGTTGACAGTGCGGAAATGATCCAGATTCATGTGCAACAGATAGCGGGGCTGTTTATCGCCGTGATCAATGATGCGGCGCAGATTTTTCTCCAGCGCGCCGCGGTTGCGCAAGCCGGTCAGTGCGTCGTGGCTGGCCAGGTAGATCAGTTCCTCGGTCGCCTGGTGCAGTTCGCCGACATCCTGCAGCACCATAACTGCGCCCGCGGGTTCCGTATCGGAGAACCGGATCGGGGATGCCATTGCCGTGACGACCGGCGGGTTGACGCCGGCGTTGGCCAGGCGGGCGAACCGAGCCAGTCTGACGACGGTTCCATCTGCCAGCGCCTGGCCCACCGGGTTGGCCAGACGCTGCCCGTCTTCCAGGCTTTCCAGCACCACCGTGCTGGCCACCGGCTGGCCGATGAGGGTCTCAGGATCCGCTTGCAGCATCGCCAGTGCAGCGGTATTGGCATCGGCAATGCGGCCGTCGGCGTGACACCGGATCACGCCCTCGCCGAGGGCGGACAGGGTTGTCTGGGCCACCCGCTCGGCCCGCGCGAGGGCCTTTGCCTGCTGCTTGCGCGCGGTGATGTCCTGGATCTGCGACAGGAAATGAATCGGCCGGCCGTCCACACCGCGAAGTAGCGATACATCGAGCTGGGCCTCGACGATCGAGCCCGACCGGGCGATGTAGCGTTTCTCGATCCGGTAATCGTCGGCGTTGCTGTCCAGCAGGCGCCGTACCTGTGCGAGATCATTCTCGAGATCATCGGGATGCGTGATCGACTGGAAGTCGCGCTGCAGCAACTCGGCACGATCGTATTCCAGCATCAGACAGAGCTCGTGATTAACCGCCAGCATGCGGCCGTCCGGTGCCACCAGCGCGAACCCGATGGGAGCGTGATCAAAAGCCTGCTGGAAACGCCGTTCGCTTTCGCGCAGCGCCAGCTCGGTGAACATGGGGATCACCTTGCCGGGCGGCGTATCAGTCATGGCCGGGCCCGACTGAATATCCGCCGTCGCTCTCGCGGGGCGCCGGAATGAAAAAACGCTTCATGCCGTGCTTAACGGCAGAAGCGTCGGAATTTTAGTCGGCGCCGGTTAGCGCCGACCCGGTTCAGAATAGCTCGACGTTGCCCGGCGCCACCGACACCTGGGAGACCGGGTTATGGGGCGGCTCGCGCCAATCGTCGGCCTGCTCGGCGATACGCTGGCGGGTGACCCGGCGCTGTATCCGTGCCTCCCGACTCGCCCCGGCGATCCCCGGGGCGCGGAGTTCACCGGCGTTATCGCCCATCAGCCGAACCCGCTCCAGATGGCGGCGGGCCGCCCCCAGCGCCTGGGTGGCGATATCCTCGAACTGCAGCGAACGAACCGCGACCTGGGCGGCCTGATCGATTCGCTGACTGCTCGCCGAAACTTCGCCCAACGCCTCGGACAGCGTGTTGTTCAGCCCCTCGATATCCCGTACCAGACCGTCGGCGCGGCTCCGGGCCTGCTTGCTGGCTTCCTGGTTGCGGGACGCCATGTCGCCCACGGTGTCGCTGACGTTGGCGATGGCCTCGCGGGAACTGGTCACCAGCTTGCGGATCTGCTCGTTGAACACCGCCGAACGCTCGGAGAGGCTGCGCACTTCTTCGGCCACCACCGCGAAACCTCGCCCGGCCTCGCCTGCGCGAGCGGCCTCGATGGCGGCGTTGAGGGCCAGCAGATTGGTCTGGTCAGCGATCGACTTGACGTCCTCCAGCAGCGCGAAGATGCCGTCCAGGTGCTGGGCCATGGCATCGATGCGGGTCACCGTGTCGGTGCTGCGCTGGCTGCCGTCCGCCAGCACGCCCACCATATGCGTCATCAGATCGCCCACGGAACTGGCAAACCCGCTGACGTTGGCCGCGCCGTTGTCGCCGGCCTGCACGATGCCGCGAACCTGGCCACCCTGTTCGCGCACGAGGGCGTTGATATCCTTGAAGCTGCTGGTGAGCTTGGCCACGGCATCGTTGATCAGCGTCGATACCCGCTCGACTTCCGCCTCGGCTAGCGAGAGCTCCGACCGGCCGGTTTCGGCGAGCTCGTCAAGCAACGCCGCCTCGTCGGCGGACTGATCGGCCGATTGCGCCAGGCCGCGCTCGCGGATCCAGACGTAGTAGCCCCAGCTGGCGAGCATGGCTGCCAGCACCGTCCAGCGCAGGGCCGCGGGTACCGGCTGGGAAACCGTTATCACGTGCGCCAGGGTGGCAAGTGCCGGAATCCCGACGCCGGTGACCAGATGCTTGTAACGCATTGCCTTCTCCAATGGACCCGTCTTGCTTAACGGACCGATAGACTGTTTGTTTTAGCCCCGGGGCCGGGCGGCGCTACCCGGCCACCACCCACCAGGGCCGCCGGGACCTCGGCCAGCGGCAGCACCCGGTCGGCCGCCCCCAGGCGCACCGCCGAACCCGGCATGCCCCACACAACGCTGGTTGCCTCGTCCTGCGCCAGCGTGGTCGCACCCGCCTCGCGCATGGCCAGCAGGCCGCGAGCCCCGTCCTCGCCCATGCCGGTGAGAATGGCGGCGACGGCATTGCGGCCGCAGGCGATCGCCACCGAATCGAACAGGACGTCCACGCTGGGCTTGTGGCGATTGACGGGCGGACCATCGTCCAGCCGGGTCAGGAAATGGGCCCCGCTTCGCACCACCTGCAGGTGTCGGTCACCCGGTGCCACGTAGGCATGCCCGGCCATCAGCCGCTCGTTGCCGCGGGACTGGCAGACCACCAGGGCCGAGTGCTGATCCAGACGCTCGGCGAACGAAGCGCTGAAGGCGGCCGGGATATGCTGGGCGATGACCACCGGCGGACAGTCCGGCGGCAGCACCTGAAGCACGGCGCGGATAGCCTCGGTGCCCCCGGTGGAAGCGCCGATCGCAATCACCTGGTCGGTGGTCCGCAGGCTGCTCATGCGAATCACCGGCCCGGCCTGGGCGGGTCCGTCGGCACGGGCGGAAACCCGGGCCACGGCGGCCTGATGCACCTTGGCGACCAGGTCCTCCGCGTATTCCTGCAGACCCTCGGTCAGACCCAGCCGGGGCTTGGTGACGAAATCCACGGCCCCGAGTTCCAGGGCCTTGAGCGTGACCTCGGCCCCGCGTTCGGTCAGCGAGGAGACCATGACCACCGGCATCGGCCGCAGCCGCATCAGGTTGGACAGGAACGTCAGCCCGTCCATGCGCGGCATCTCGACATCCAGCGTGAGAACATCCGGCGACAGCGTCTTGATCTTGTCCCGGGCCAGATAGGGATCGGCCGCCGACCCGACCACCTCGATGCCGGGGTCCGCCGACAGCAAGTCGGTCAGCACCTGGCGCACCAGGGCCGAGTCGTCGACGATCAGCACGCGAATCTTTTGCATGGCAGGGCCCGAGAGCTAGAAAAGGGACACGTCGCCGGCCACCGGTTCGGTGGACAGGCGGGCGCGGTAGGTCTTCTCCTGAACCGCCACGGACCCGGCCTCGACCGCGGCCAGGTGCCGAACGCGTACCCGTCCCTGGGCGGCATAGAGCAGCACCTTGCGCGGCTGCAGGCCTTCGAGGTCCGCCGCCAGTACCGGGATCCGCTCGGCAGTCAGGTAGGCCCGCACGAATTCGGCGTTGCGCTCGCCCACGCGACTGCCCGCGAGGCTCGCCAGTACGGCGGCGCCGCCGAATACCTTGGCGGTAAGCCGCGTGCGCTGGGCGCCGGCCTTGAGCATGTCGTTGATCAGCAGTTCCATGGCGTGGGAGCCATAGCGACCCGATGCGCTCACCGAGCCCGTGCTGCGATCCTCCGGCAGCATGAAGTGATTCATGCCCCCGATGCGGGCCTGCGGGTCATACAGGCAGACTGCCACGCAGGAGCCGAGCACCGTCATCAGCACGATGTCCTCGGCGGTGGCGTAGAACGCACCGGGAAGAATCTTCGCCACCGTGGCGCCCAGGCGATTGTCGTGAAACCGCATCGGCGCCTGGGGGTCCTCCAGCACGGTTGCCGCCGCCTGGCTCATGCCGCCTGCGCGCCGCTGATACCGGCACGCCGGTAGATCGTGCGCCCGCAGGGGGTGAACAAAGAGGGCACGTTGAGATAGCTCTCCGAGTGCCCGGCCACCAGATAGCCCTCGGGCGCCAGTCGCTGATGCATGCGTTCGAGAATCCGGCGCTGGGTGGGCTTGTCGAAATAGATCATCACGTTGCGGCAGAAGATGACGTCAAAAACCCCGTCCAGCCGCCAGTCCGGTGCGACCAGATTAAGCGTCTGGAAACGGATCGCGGCTGCGGTCTCCGGCCGCACCCGCACCTTGCCGGCGTTCGGCCCGATGCCGCGCTGGAAGAATCGCTTGCGCCGCTCCGCGGACAGTTCATCAATGCGATCCAGGTCGTAGACCCCGGCTCGGGCGCGGGCCAGCACCGCGGTATCCACATCCGTGGCCACCTGCTCCAGCGTGCCGGCACGCCGCCCCAGCGTTTCCGCCGCCACCATCGCGATGGAAAAGGGCTCTTCGCCCGTGGACGCCGCTGCACACCACACCCGCGTCCGGTCGCCCGCCCCCCGGCCGGCCAGAAATTCGGCCAGCCAGGTGAAATGATGCGGCTCGCGAAAGAAGGCGGTCAGATTGGTGGTCAGAGCATTGGTGAACGCCTCCCATTCCGGATCCGACGTTCGGCTCAGCCGGCGCAAATAGGCATCGAAGTCGGCCAGGCCCAGGGCCCGCAGCCGGCGGCAAAGCCGGCTGTAGACCATGTCCTTCTTGCCCGGTGCCAGCGCGATACCGGCCCGGCTGTGGATCAGCTCGCACACCTGACGGAAGTGGCCGTCATCGAAGGCGAACTCCCGTTCGCCAGCGCCACGGTTGGTACCGGTCATAGGCGGCTATCCGGACCCAGCACCGCGCCGGCGAAGCCGGTGCCCTGGCGAGCCAGCATTGCCCCGAGGCTTAGCCAGACCGACACGGGTGCGACAGCCGCGCCCGCGGGCACAAGCGCGCGGTTAGAACTCGACCCATTGATCACTGTCGTGTTCCTGACTGGCGGTATGCCCATTCATGGCGCGGCCGTTGGCCTTGCTCGGCGCTCCGGCGTGGGCGGTGGCCGAACGATCGGCTGACGCGCCCTTCCCGTTGCCGGGCGAGCGTCTCGAGTCGGCAGCAAGCGCCGGGGCGACGCGGATGGCACCGCTGGCGCCACCCTGGTCGTCGAGACGGAACACCCGGATCGACTCCACCAGGCCGGCAGCCTGCTCTTCCAGCGAACGAGCCGAGGCCGAGGCTTCCTCGACCAGCGCCGCATTCTGCTGGGTGACCTCGTCCATCTGCGTGACGGTCTGGTTGACCTGTTCGATGCCGGAACTCTGCTCGCGGGAGGCCGCGCTGATTTCGGCCATGATGTCGGTCACCCGCTTCACGGAATCGACGATCTCGGCCATCGTCTGGCCGGCCTGGCTGACCAGGTCGGAGCCGTTCTCGACCTTCTCGACCGAATTGCCGATCAGTGTCTTGATCTCCTTGGCCGCCGCGGACGAACGCTGCGCGAGACTACGCACCTCGCCGGCCACCACCGCAAAGCCGCGGCCCTGTTCGCCAGCGCGGGCGGCTTCCACCGCCGCGTTCAGCGCCAGGATATTGGTCTGGAACGCGATACCGTCGATCACACCGATGATGTCGACGATCTTCTTGGAGCTTTCGTTGATCGCATCCATGGTGGTGACAACCTGTCCCACCACGTCGCCTCCGCGCTTGGCCACGTCACTGGCACCAATGGCCAGTTGATTGGCCTGGCTGGCGTTGTCCGCATTCTGCTTCACGGTGGAGGTGAACTCCTCCATGCTGGACGCGGTTTCCTCCAGGCTTGCGGCCTGCTGCTCGGTGCGCGACGACAGATCCGCATTGCCGGCGGCGATTTCGCGGGCAGCCGTATCGATGGTCTCGGCCGCCAGCTTGATACCGGAGACGATGCTCTTGAGCTGGTCCACCGTCGCATTGGCGTCGGTCTTGAGCTGCCCGAAGGTGCCCTTGTAATCGGCGTCGATCGACTCGGTGAGGTCGCCCTTGGCCAGCGCGGCCAGCACCCGGGCGATGTCGTTGAGACCGGCTTCGCTGGTGCTAAGCAGATCGTTGACACCCCGGGCCAGCCGCTCGAAGAAGCCGTCCTTGTCATCCAGCGCGATGCGGCGACTGAATTCGCCGTTGACCGCCGCCTCGACGATCTCGTTGACCTCGGATTCCACCGCCACTTCCGCGGTGCGATCCTGCCACTCCACCACCGTACCCAGACGCGTACCGTCCTCGTCTGTGATGGGATTGACGGTCAGGTTGAAGGTGCGGCCGCCCACGCCGATCTCGGCGCGATGGGTACCGGTGAGATTCTCCAGCATCCGCCGCTGGTGGTCGGGATTCTTGTGGAAGATATCGATGGTCGCGCCCATCACCTTGCCCATCGAGAACTGCGGCAGATCCTTGCGGATGTCGCTCTCGGCGACCTCCAGCATGGCCATCAGCGAGTTGTTGCCGTAAATGATGCGCCGGTCGTTGTCGGCAATCATCACGTTGGTGGTGACGTTGTCCAGGGCATTGCGGATGCGGACATTCTCGGCAGCGATCTTCTGCTCCGCGTCACGCGCGGCGGCGATGTCCTCGAGCATGGCATTGACGCCGTCGCAAAGTGTCGCAATCGGACCACTCTTGCCTTCCATCGGGATGCGTTTGGACAGATCCCCGGCGCGGGCGGCGCTGACCACCGAACCCGTTTCGGTGACGGCCTGTTCGGTGGTGCGCTGACCAAGCACCTGCTCGGTGACATCGGTGGCGTACTTGACTACCTTGAACGGCCGGCCCGCGGCATCAAATATCGGGTTGTAGCTGGCCTGAATCCAGATGTCGTGCCCGTCCTTGGTCACCCGACGGTACTGGCCGGCGTCGTATTCCCCGCGCCCGAGCTTGTCCCAGAATCGCCGGTACTCCGCCGACTCGCGTTCCGCCGGATCCACGAATATCCGATGGTGCTGGCCCTGCACATCCTCCAGCCGGTAGCCCACCGCGCCGAGGAAGTTGTCGTTGGCGGTGCGGATGGTGCCATCGAGGTCGAACTCGATCACCGCCTGCGCCTTGGAAATGGCCGCCAACTGGCCCTGCTGGTCGGCGGCTCGTGTGACCTGTTCGGTCACGTCGGTGGCGTACTTGACCACCTTGAAGGGCCTTCCTTCCGTGTCGAAGATAGGGTTGTAGGTCGCCTGGATCCAGATCTCCCGGCCGTCCCGGGTCAGGCGCTTGTACTGACCGGCGTCATACTCGCCGCGCCCGAGCTTTTCCCAGAACTGCCGGTACGCCGCGGATTCCCGTTCGGCCGGCTCCACGAAGATGCGGTGATGCTGACCCTGCACCTGGTCCAGGGTGTAGCCAAGCGCATTCAGGAAGTTGTCGTTGGCCGTTCGGATGGTGCCGTCGAGATCGAACTCGATCACTGCCTGCGCCTTGGAAATGGCCGCCAGCTGGCCCTGATAATCAGCTGCCTGAGTGACCTCGTCGGTAACGTCGGTGACGTACTGCACCACCTTGTAGGGACGGCCATCGGCCGCCAGTAGCGGGTTGTAGATCGCCTGGCCCCAGAACCGGCCACCGTCGGCACGCCGGTAGGCGTAGCGGCCAGACACGAACTCGCCCTGCTGCAGGCGTGTCCAGATCTCGGCATTGTCCTTTTCGACCAGGAGATGGTCGTGGGGTTTGCCCGCCAGCGCCGCCGAATCGAAGCCGCTCAGGCCACTGAAATTGGCGTTGACGTCGCGGATGGTGCCGTCGAGGTCATAGGTAATGGCGCCACGCGAGCGATTCACCGCGCTTGTCAGGGCTTCCAGGTCAGCCAACCGCGCCTGCATCGCGCGACGGGCGGACCCATTCGAAAAACTGAATCCGAACATGGTTTGGGTTCCTCCGGTAAGGGGCGCGATCAGGCAGCGGCCGCGGCGACCAGCGCCATTTCTTCGCTGAGCATGAGTCGCTCGATGTCGACAAGAATGAGCATGCGGTCCTCGATCACGCCGAGGCCGGTGATGTAGTCGGCGTCAAAGCTGCCGCCGAATTCGGGGGCCGGGCGAATCTGATCGCTGGTCAGATCGATGACGTCGGACACCCCGTCCACGATCATGCCGACCGTACGATCCGCCAGGTTGAGAATGATCATCACCGTGAACTCGTCATAGGCCACGGTTTCCAGCTCGAACTTCACCCGCATGTCCACCACCGGCACGATGGTGCCGCGCAGATTGATCACGCCCTTGACGAAGTTCGGCGACTCCGGGATGCGGGTCACGGTTTCGTACCCGCGAATTTCCTGCACCTTGAGGATGTCGACGCCGTATTCCTCGTCGCCGAGGGTGAAGGTCAGAAATTCATTGGTCGGCGGGTTGCCGCCGCGCTGGGGATCGCTTGACTCGGACATACTGCCCTCCGCTCAGGCGGCGGCCGGCCGGCGCGTCGCGCCGATCAGCTCGCCGATATCCAGGATAAGAGCGACGCGGCCGTCGCCCAGGATGGTGGCGCCGGCCACGCCGGCCACGTGTCGGTAATTGGCCTCCAGGCTCTTGATCACCACCTGCTGCTGACCCAGCAGGTCGTCCACCTGCAGGGCCAGGCGCTGGCCGCCGGATTCCACCACCACGATGACTGCACCGTTGTCGCCGTCTGCCCGCGCCACGCCGAAGAATGCCGCGGCCGACACCAGCGGCAGGAACTCCTCACGGAAGCGGACCACCTTGCTGTTGCCGGCAAGGCGGCGCACGTCAGCGCCGCCGGGCTGGAGCGATTCGACCACGCTGTGCAGCGGGATGATGTAGTTTTCTGCCCCGACCGCGACGGTCATGCCGTCGAGGATCGCGAGCGTCAGCGGTAGCCGGATGGTGATATCGGTGCCGCGGCCAGTTTCCGAGGCGACTTCCACCTGCCCGCTCAGGTTGGTGATGTTGCGCTTGACCACATCCATGCCCACACCACGGCCGGACACGTCGGTGACGGCGGCCGCGGTGGAAAACCCGGGCGCGAAGATCAGTTGCCATACCTCGGCGTCGCTCATCGATTCCTGGCACGGGATGCCACGCTCGGCGGCCTTGGCCAGCAGCCGGGCGCGGTCGAGGCCCCGGCCATCATCGGACACACGGATGACGATATGGCCGCCTTCATGGCTGGCTTCCAGGGTGACCGTGCCGGTCTCCGGCTTGCCGGCGGCACGCCGTTGCTCGGGGGTCTCGAGCCCATGATCCAGGCTGTTTCGCACAATGTGATTGAGCGGATCGGTGATGCGTTCGATCACCCCGCGGTCGAGTTCCGTGCTTTCCCCCAGCGTTTCCAGTTGTACCCGCTTGCCCAGCCGTCCGGCGAGGTCGCGTACCACCCGTGGGAAACGATTGAACACGAACGCCATGGGCACCATGCGGGTGGCCATCACCGCTTCCTGCAACCGGCGGGTATGCAGCTCCAGCTGCGACAGACCCGATAACAGCATCTCGTTGTGTACGGGGTCGAGGTCCTGGGCCTGCTGTTGCAGCATGGCCTGGTTGATGACCAGCTCGCCGACCAGGTTGATCAGGGCATCGATCTTGTCCACCGACACCCGCAGTGAACTCTCGCCGCCAGCGGCAGGCTGCCGTCGGGCGGGCGGTTCATCGCCTTCCGCCGTTGCCGCGGTCGGTTCCGGCGACGGCGCAGGCAACGGTTCGATCACCAGATCGCACTCGTCCTCGACCCAGGCGAATATTTCCTCGACCTGCGCCCGGTCCGTGCTGGTAGTCAGGGTCAACGTCCAGCCGAGGTAACAGGCCTCGGGATCAAGCGTGTCGAGGGGCGGCAGACGGGTCGGATCCGGTTCGACTTGCAGCGCCCCCAGGCCGGATAGTTCCCGCAGCAGGCGCAACGGTTCATTGCCGGATGCGAACAACGCTTCATGCGGCTGGAAGCTTATTCGCCAGGTGGTTTCGGTCACCGGGGCCGAAGACGCAGTCGCGTCGTCGCGCACAATCGCTGTCTGCGGCTGGTAGGCGGCCAGCGCCTGCTGGGTCGCGGTGATCGCATCGATATCGACGTCGTCCCCGGACTGGGCGGCATCCAGCAGCATGCACATCACATCCGCCGCCCGAAGCAGGATATCGATCAGATCACGGTCGGGCGTCAGCCGGCCTTCCCGCAACTGGTCGAGGGTGGACTCCACGCCGTGAGTGAAATCGGCAATTGCGGTGAACCCGAAGGTTCCCGCGCCGCCCTTGATCGAATGCGCGGCGCGGAAGATCTGATGGAGCGCGTCCGGATCCGCCGTGCCCTGATCCAGGGCCAGAAGCCCGGTCTCCAGAATCTGCAGACCTTCGCGGCTTTCCTCGAAGAAGGTCTGGTGGAAACGCTCGATGTCGATACCCACGGGACTCGTCCTAGCCCAGTACGCGGTTGACGGTGGCGACCAGCGTGTCCGGATCGAACGGCTTGGTCAGCCATCCGGTCGCACCTGCCGCCTTGCCTTCCTGCTTCTTGTCGGCGCCACTCTCAGTGGTGAGGATGAGCATGGGCGTGAACTTGTAGGCGGGCAGATCGCGCAACGATCGGACCAGGGAGATGCCGTCCATGCGCGGCATGTTCACGTCCGCCAGTACCAGGTTGAATTCGCGCGTCCGGGCGGTTTCCAGCGCCGCCTGGCCATCCTCGGCCTCGGTGACATCGAACCCGGCCTCGGCCAGTGTGAAGCGGACCATCTCCCGCATTGAAGCGGAATCGTCCACGGCAAGAATGCTTGTCATGATCGGTTGTTCTCCGTTAACCCGTCGGGTCGGACAGACCCAGCGTTTCGGCAAGCCCGGCCAGCCGGGCTGCCTCGATGAGCGCAGCGCTCGGTGCCAGCCATGCCACCGTGCCGCCGGCCGCCGCCCGGTCGCGGCAGAAGGCCACGAGCAGCTGCAACCCGCCCGCGTCCACCCGCGCCACCTCGGCGCCATCCAGGGTCACGGGGCCCATCATGGACAGCGAATGCAGCAACTGATCGCGCAGCCCCCCCGCCGTGCGAACGGACAGGTCGGACCCCAGCGAAAGCGATTCTGCGTGTTGTTCGGATATGGTCATCATTCATCCTCTTGCAACTGCTGTGCCTCGGCGCTAAAATCCAACAAATACCTGTTTAAAAACACATTTATCAGATTCATCGGTGTCAACTCCGCATCCGGGACGGCGAATCGTTGCCGGGGTGTCAAACTTCCGCCGCACCGGGGCGGTGCCGAAATTCCGCCGCCAGCGCCTCGCGGTCGAGCACCATGAGAATATGGCCGTCGATATCGCAGACGCCGGAAACAGGTACCTTGCCGGGACGCATACCGGCGGCCGGCGGTGGCTGAATGTCGTTCCGGTCGAGCAGGCGCACGCCGGCCACTCGATCCACACGCAGCGCCACCGCCGTGTCGTCGAGATCGAATATCACCAGCCGGGTGGCCTCGGTATCCGGCTGTCGCGCCAGCCCGAGCAGCGGGGCCAGATCCACGACCGGCACGATGCGACCGCGTACGTTGATCACACCGATCACCGCCGGCGGCGTGCCCGGCACGGGGGTGACCGCCAGCATGCGCATGACCTCCTGCACCTCAAGCACCGCAATCAGGTACTGCTCATCGCCCATGGCAAACTGAATCCATCGGTCCCTGACCGGCACGGCCGTGGTCACTGCCAGCGACGAATCAGCCCGCGAGTTCACTTCGAGGGTCGCGCTCATGCCGCTACCTGCGACTGGCGCCCGGCAACCCGCGGCGCCAGCCGCATCCAGGCCTGTTGATAGGCAGCCGCCGCCCGGCAGCTGCGGCAGAACATGCCGATCGGCTGACCGGCCTCGGCGGCCTCGCGAACCTTCGTATCCATGGGTATCACCGTATCCAGCAACGCACTCGGATGCGCCTGCGCCAGGGCATCAAGCCCTGCCTTGCCGGCGCGCGTGCGCGGGTCGAAGAACGTGGGCAGGATGGAGAACGCCAGCGGTTGCGGGCGACTGCGATTGACCATGGCCACCGTGCGGATCATGGCTTCCACCCCGTGGCGTGCCAGCGGATCGGTCTGCGTGGGAATGAGCAGATGGTCGGCGGCCGCCAGTGCGTTGATCATGAGCACGCCCAGCGCCGGCGGCACATCCAGCACGGCCCAGGCATAGGCCGCGGCAACACTGTCGAGTGCCTGCATCAACCGCAACCCCATACCCGCGGCACGCCCCTGTTCGCGTTCAAGCGACGCCAACGCGGTGCCGGCGGGGACCAGATCCACGCCCTCGCAAACAGCGGTCCGGATCTGGCAGGCCAGGCCTGCCTGGCCCGACAGCACCGGGTAAACGCCCCGATCGGCACCGACCGGGGCTAGGCCGAAGTAGTGGGTCAGGGAACCCTGCGGGTCGAGATCGACGACCAGCACCGGCCCGTCATCGCGGGCGAGCCCTGCGAACGCGGCAGCGGTGCTGGTCTTGCCCACCCCGCCTTTCTGGTTGGCCACCGCGAGAATACGCATGAGCCGTTATCCCGCGGTGGGCCCGGGGCGGCCGGCCAGGCCACCGGGCAAACCCTGGATGTCCGGCAGCGTGCGGACCAGCACGACCACCCGCCGATTGGCGTTGCGCCCCCCGGCGGTGGTGTTGTCGGCCACCGGGCGGTACTCGCCGTAGCCGTGCACGCTCATCAGTGCCGGCGCCAGACCCTCGGCCGCGAACAGCTCCACCACGCTGGCGGCTCGAGCTGCCGACAGCACCCAGTTGGAGGCATAGCGGGGCGTGCGGATCGGCACGTTGTCCGTATGGCCCTCGATACGCAGCGGGTTCGGCAACCCTGACAGCACGGCCGCCAGATCCGCCAGCACCGGCCGGGCCCGATCCTCGACCTCGGCCGAGCCGCTGACGAAAAGAATGTCGGTGTTGATCTCCACTTCCACCCCGGCAGGCAACTCCCGGACGGTGACCATGTCCGCAGCGATCAAGGGGGCAAGGGCCTCACGGATCCGCTCCGCCACGGCCTGGATCTGCGCCTGGGCGGCCGCCGTCCCGGACCCGTCGGGCGACGCCACGATCGGCACGCCGGCTCGTAGCGGGATTGGCGGCGGAAAGATCGCGTCGTGGCGAATGGCTCGGGCGGAACCGCCGATGGACTGCTCGATCGTCTGCGGCTTGATGATGTTGACTTTCTGATCGCTGTCATCACCCCGTTGACGGGTTCTCCCCAGCTGGATCGGATGGATGGTGCGCGCCGGACTGTTGAACGCCTTCATCATGGCGTCGGAAAGCACCCGGTACTTGCCTTCGTTGATCGAGGAGATGGAGTACATCACCACGAAGAACGCCAGCAGCAGAGTGATCAGATCACCATAGGGAATGGCCCAGGCCTCGTGGTTGACGTGATCTTCCTGGTGCCCGCGTTGCCGGCGGCTGCTCCCGCTCATATCTCGAGGAAGCCCTGAAGGCGCGATTCGATATTGCGCGGATTTTCACCCAGGGCGATCGCCACCAGGCCCTCGATCAGCATTTCGCGGTGACGGGACTGCGCGTTGACCGTGCCCTTCAGCTTGGCCGCGATCGGCAGAAAGATCAGGTTGGCGGAGCCGATGCCGTAGATGGTGGCCACGAAGGCGGTGGCAATGCCGTGGCCAAGCTTGTCCGGGTCGGACAGGTTCTGCATCACTGCCATGAGCCCCAGAACCGCCCCGAGAATGCCCAGCGTGGGGGCGTAAATGCCCAGCCCCTCGTATACCTTGGCGGCCTGCTGTTCGGTGTGTTCGCGGGTATTGAGCTCCACCTCCAGCACGCTGCGGATGGTGGCGGGCTCAGCCCCGTCAACCAGCATCTGGAGACCCTTGCGCACGAACGGATCGGGCTGCGACTCCACCTCGGCTTCCAGCCCCAGAAGACCACTCTTGCGGGCGATGTTGGACCACTCGACGATCCGGCCCATGGTTTCGACCGGCGCCAGCGCGGGCGGGGAGAATACCCAGCGCAAGATGACCAACGCGCGGCGGAAGGTCGGAAACGGCGTCTGAATGAATACCGCCGCAAACGTCCCCACGAAAACGATCACGAACGCGGCGCTGCTCCACAGCGCGCCCAGGCCACTACCCTTGAGAATACTGCCGCCCAGAACCGCAACTACGGCCATCACCAGGCCGGCGAAACTCATCTTGTCCAGGCTCACGCCACCGTCCCCGACCGCTCGGTCCCTGTCGTCTCGACTGCCCTGCTTGACGGCATGCGGGCCAGAACCTTGAGCAACCCGTTGACTTCCAAAATCAGTGCGATCGCGCCGTCGCCGGTCACCGCCGCGCCGGAGAGTCCACCGATATCCTCCAGCAGTGCACCCAGCGGTTTGATGACGACTTCCTCGCGGCCCTGGACGGCATCCACAATCAGGCCGCGACGCTCCCCGCCGGCGCCGACGATAACCACATGGCGGGTTGCCTCGTGGGGGTGACAGCCAAGCCAGTCCGCCAGATCATGGATTGGTAGTTCGGCGTCCGGGAGCATGAGCACGCGACGGTTTTCCGCCACGCGCATGCGAGCCGGGTCCAGGGCGATGACATCTCCCACGGTGGCCAGGGGAAAGCCGATGATCCGGGGCCCCACCGAGGCCATGAGCGTGGGCAGGATCGCCAGCGTCAGTGGCACGCGGATCTCCATGGTGGTGCCCCGGCCCGGCTCGGAAACAATCTCGACCTGGCCGGCCAGCGACTCGATCGCCGACTTGACCACGTCCATGCCCACGCCGCGGCCCGACACGTCGGATACCGCGTCACGGGTGGAGAAACCCGGCATGAAGATGATTCGCAGGCATTCCGCGATCTCCATGCGGGCTGCCGTCTCGCGATCGATAACCTGACGCTCCACCGCCTTGGCGCGCAGCACGTTGGCATCGATGCCCGCACCGTCGTCGGCGATGCTCACCAGAATGTGGTCCCCGGCCTGCACCGCGCTGATGGTCAGCCGGCCGGCCCGCGGTTTGCCCATCCGCTGACGGGTCGTCGGGTCCTCGATGCCGTGATCCACGGCGTTGCGCACCAGATGCACCAGCGGATCGGCCAGTGACTCCACCAGGTTCTTGTCCAGCTCGGTGTCGTCACCGACCAGCTCGACCTCCACTTCCTTGCCCAGCTTGCGGGCCAGATCACGGACGATCTTGGGGAAGCGGGCGAAAACACGACCAACCGGTTGCATGCGGATCTGCATCACCGATAACTGCAGACTCGACGTCACGCCATCCAGCGCCGAGATCGCCTTGTCCAGTTCGGAGGATGCGGCGTCGGTACGCCTGGCCTTGAGCCGGTTGCGTGCCAGGACCAGTTCGCCGACAAGGTTCATCACCCGATCCAGGCGTCGGGTCTCGACCCGCACGCTGGTCTCGGCCGCCTTGAGCGGTGCCTGAACCCGGGCCGGCGATGGCGCCGCCGCACCGGCGGGGGGGGCAACCGGCGGGGAATCGGGGGGCGCGACAACCGCCGTGGGAGCCGGTGGCGTTCCCCCGTGCAGCTGGTCGAGCAGGGCCTCGAATTCATCCTCGGTAATGGTGTCCTCGCCGGCTGCGGGTGATTCAGCCGCCGGCGGCGACATGCCCGCCAGCCAGTCGGATACGGCAGCCTCGGTGGGATCCACCGCCGCATCGGTAACGTGTTCTTCCTCAGTCGAAGACGGGGCAGCTACCGGTGCGGGGGCCAAAACCGGCGCCGGGGTGTGCCGGGCGCCAGGTGGTTTCAGGGCCGCCAGCAGGGCCGGGTCAGCCAGTGGCGGCGACTCACCGGCCTGCACCGCATCGAGTTGCGACTGCAGGGTTTCCAGTGCCGCGGACAGGGCGTCAACCATTTCCGCCGTCACCGCATAGCTGCCGCTGCGCAGACCATTGCAAAGCTCTTCCGCGCGGTGACAGACGTCCACCACGGCGTCCAGCGCCATGAAGCCCGCCCCGCCCTTGACGGTATGAAACGCACGGAATACCGCGTTCAGGCGGGCCGGATCGGCATCGTGTTCCAGGCCGAGTACGTCGGCCTCCAGGCCATCGAGCAGCTCTCCGGCCTCGGCCAGGAAATCCGCCAGCAGTTCCGGATCGGCAGCCATCTAGAGACCCAGGTCTTCCAGCAGCTTGTCCGCGTCGCCCTGGCTGGCACCGACGTCGATGCCCGCCAGCCGCGGGCCATGGCCGCGGGTAACGCTGTCGACCAGGGGTGCGCCCACGACTCTTGCGGCATCGATACCCGCGTGAGCCAGCAGCGCCGCAAGTGCGTTTTCCACTTCCCGCAGCAGACCGATCACCTTCTTGATGGTCTGCCCGCACAGGTCCTGATAGGCCTGAGCCTCGGCGATACCGTTGAGATGGTCACGCAGCCGCGCCGTGGCGGTACGCACGAGGTCGGCGTTGGGCTGGATGGCCTCGATCAGCCGCAACTCGGCCTTGCCGGCCTCGGTGAGGTCGAGCGTGCGCATGGCCGCGTCCTCGCTCATGTGGATCACCGCCTCCAGCCGGCTGCACATATCCGGCAGATCCCGGTCCGCCGCTTTGGCCAGCGGCGCGTCCAGCGCCAGCCGGCTGAGGCCCTCATGCAGCCCCCGGGTGATCTGGGCCACATCCACCAGCAGGCTTTTCTCCGCCGCTGGCTTGAGCGCCAGCAGCGCCGCATGGATGTCGCCATCGCTGCCAGCCTCGATCGCCGCCAGCAGATCACGGGCCCCGGTTGCCAGGGCCTCGCGGCCCGGCTGACTCATGCCGCAGCCCCGATACGCTCGAAGATGCGGTCGATCTTCTCCTTGAGAGTGGCCGCCGTGAACGGCTTGATGATGTAACCGTTCACGCCGGCCTGGGCGGCGGCCACGATCTGGCCCTTGCTGGCCTCGGCCGTCACCATCAGAACCGGCAGGCTGGCCGTGGCTGCCTCTCCACGAATGGTCTGCAACAGTTCCAGCCCGCTCATCTGCGGCATGTTCCAGTCCGTGACCAGGAAGTTGTACTGGCCGGTGCGCAGCATCGGCAGCGCCTCCTGGCCGTCCTCGGCTTCGCTGATGTTGTGGTACCCCAGATCGCCCAGCAGATTCTTGACGATGCGGCGCATGGTGGGAAAGTCGTCGACCACCAGGATCTTCATGGATTTGTTCATGTCATCACCTCATTGACACGGCGCGCCGGGCCCTCGGATACCGCGGCGATATGGCTGCGCAGACGCAGCAGCGCCTGACCCAGCAGTTGGGATACCCGCGAGTAGCTCACCCCGATGACCTCACCGATTTCGGTCTGGTTGAGCTCTTCGTCGTAGTACAGGGAAATGATCAGCTGCTCGCGTTCGGGCAACGCCGCAATGGCCTGCGCGATGTGCTCGCGCATGTCCCGATCAGCCATCTGATCGAGCGGGTCGGCATCCTCGGCGGCAAACTCCAGCGGCTGACCGTCGTCGTGATCGGTAGCGCCCAGGGTCAGGACGTTGGCGCTGGCCGCTTCCGCGGTCATGCGCGCGTATTCCAGGGCGTCGATGCCGAGTTCGGCGGCCACTTCGCTGTCGCGCGCGGCCCGTCCTTCCCGCTGTTCGATCTGGCGCATGGCGCGCGCGGCCTCCCGCATGCTCTTGCGCACCCGCCGCGGGGTCCAGTCGTTGCGGCGCATCTCGTCCACGATGGCGCCGCGGATGCGAATGCCGGCGTAGGTTTCAAAGCAGGCACCATGGCCCGACTCGAAGCTGCGGGCGGCCTCCAGCAGGCCGAGCATGCCGATCTGGATCAGGTCATCCAGCTCGACGCATGCTGGCAGGCGGGCACGCATGTGCAGGGCGATGCGACGCACCAGATCGCGGTGGCGTGTGACCAGATCGCCGGCCTCGGCCTGGCCACAGGCCCGATACTCGCCGACCGCGCTCATGCGCCCACCAGGGCCGGCGCCGCCGGACTGCGTCCGAGCAGGCGCTCCACGAAGAACTCCACGTTTCCGCGCGGGCCACCCGGGGGCTGCCAACTGCTGACCTGTTCACCGATCTTGTCGAAGGCGAGGCTGCTCGGCGCACCCGGGTAGGCCTCGACCACCGCCCGCTGCTGGCGCACCGCGCGGCGCACGGCTTCGTCGTGAGGTACGGTGCCGAGAAAGTGCAGGGTGACGTCCAGAAACCGGTCCGCCACACGACACAGATGATCAAAAACCTGGCGTCCGTCCGCGGCGCTTCTCACCGCATTGGCGACCACCTGGATACGGCCGATGCCGTAGTCACGCGACAGCACCTTGATCAGCGCGTAGGCATCGGTGATCGAGGCCGGTTCGTTGCAGGCCACCACCACGACTTCCTGGGCAGCCTGGGCCAGGGTGACCACCGAGCCGGAAATGCCGGCGGCGGTATCCACCACCAGCGTATCCAGATCGTCGCTGAACTCACTGAATGCCTGGACCAGGCCGACCAGTTGGGCGCGGTCCAGCTCGGCCATGCGCTGCCGGCCGGACGCCGCGGGCACCACCTTCAGGCCCATCGGCCCCTCGAGCAGAATGTCGGCCAGACCAACCCGGCCCTCCATCAGGTGGGCGAGGTTGTAGGTCGGCTGCAGACCCAGCAGGACATCGATGTTTGCCAGGCCCAGATCCGCATCCATGAGCATGACCCGCTGACCCTGTCGGATCAGGGCCAGGGCGAGATTGAGCGAGACGGTGGACTTGCCCACCCCGCCCTTGCCGCTGGCCACGGCAATGACCCGGACGGGCCGGTGGGGATGGAGACGGATCAGCCCGGCCGCCTGGCCGGCCACGGTATTGGAATCAGGCGCACGCATGCACGATTTCCTCGGTGACGAAACTCTGGGGTTCCGGGCATTCGCGGGCCGCGCGCAGCGCGCGCAGGATGAGATGATCGGGGCGCTCCCGATGCAGGTCCTGAGGCACCTGCTGGCCGTCGGTGACATAGGCCACCGGCAACTGGCTGCGAACGACGGCGGACAGGGCGCCGCCAATGCGGGTGGCCTCGTCCATCTTGGTCAACACGCAGCCAGACAGCGGCGTGGCACGGAATCGCTCTATCACCTGCTGCAGGTCGCGCCCGTGGGCATTGGCCGCCATCACAAGGTAGGTCCGCAATCGATCACGGGCGCCTTCCAGCATCCCCAGCTGGGCGGCGAGGCGCGTATCGCGCGGACTCATGCCGGCGGTGTCCACCAGCACCAGGGTCCGTTCCGCCAGCCGCGACATGACGGCGGCCAGATCGGCCTTGTCGTCGGCGGCAAACACCGGAATGCCCAGCATCTGGCCGTAGCTGAACAACTGCTGCCGCCCGCCGACGCGCATGCTGTCGGTGGTCACCAGCGCCACATCCCGCAGGCCGTGTCGCTGGGTATAGCGCGCGGCAAGCTTGGCAATCGTGGTGGTCTTGCCCACCCCGGTCGGGCCTACCAGGGCGATCACGCCACCATCCTGCAAGGGATCCCGGCGCGGCACGGGGATTCGCTGACGCAACAGGCTCAGTGCCTTGACCGGGCGGCGACCGTCACCGGGTTCCGGCAGGGCCTCGGCGATTTCCCGGGCCAGCGTCGAATCCACGCCGATACCAGCCAGTTCACGAACGGCTTCGGCCCGGTGCGGTTGACGCTGACACCAGTCGCGAGAAATAAGCGAACCGACCTGACGCTCGAGCAGACTGCGGACATTGTCGAGATCGCGCCGCACCTCGGCCAGATGCGGATCCTGGGCCCAGACGATACGCTGGGCTGACGGATTGCCGTCGGCCGGCGCCGGCGCCTTGTCGGCCCGGTTGCCGACATCGGCAGACGGCGCCTCGCGCCGGGGTGCGGCCGGTTGCGACCCAGCTGCGGGCGCGCCGTCAGGGGCGGGCCGGTTCTGCTGCAGCGCCTGGTGCACCAGCGACTCGTCGTAATCCACCGCCGCGACCACCTCCACGTGGTCGTCGACCCGCCGGCTGGAGAGGATCACCGCATCCGGCCCCTGTTCTTCCCGGACCCGGCGGATCGCCGCCCGCATGTCCGTTTCCACGAAACGCTTGATTTTCATCAACTTCTCCTCGGCGACCCTTGCCCCGGCCCTAGCCGGTGACGGAGTCGGTCATGCGAATCTGCCGATCCGGCGGAATCTCGTTGTAGGCCAGAACGTGCAGCCCCTTGACACTGTTGCGGATGAAACGGGCGAGCATGCCGCGCAAGCCTGCCGGTACCAGCAGTACCGCCGGCCTGCCGGCGGTTTCCTGGCGCTGGGTGAACTGCTTGAGCGCGTCGTGCATGCGTTCCGCGAGCCCCGGTTCGATGGCGTGCTGACTGTCCTGGAGGGACTGGTGCAACATGCGTTCCAGGGGCTCGGCCAGGGTCGCCACCGGTAATTCAGCTTCCATGCCGTTGATTTCCTGGACAATCTGCCGGCCAAGCGCGACGCGCACTGCCGCCGTGAGGGTGACGGGATCCTGACTGGCGCCACCGTGGGCTGCCAGCGCTTCGGCGATGCCGCGCATGTTGCGTACGGATACGCCCTCTTCCAGCAGGCTGCCGAGCACCTTGACCACCACCGACAGCGGCAGGAGCTTGGGCACGAGGTCCTCGACCAGCCTGGGCGCGGCGCGCGCGAGGTTGTCGAGCAGATGCTGCACTTCGTCATGGCCGAGCAATTCGGCGGCATGGGTGCGCAGTGCCTGACTGAGATGGGTGGCGATCACCGTGGTCGGGTCCACCACGGTCCAGCCGTTCTCCTGTGCGCTGTCGCGCTGACCGGGCTCGATCCAGTAGGCGGGCAGACCAAAGGCCGGGTCCCGCGTCTCGATACCCTCAACCGGCCCGAATACCTGGCCCGGGTTGAGAGCCATCTCGCGGTCGACACGGACCTCGCCAGCGGCCACCGGCACCCCGTGGATGGCAATGCGATACCCCTCGGGCGGCAACGACAGGTCGTCGCGGATGTGGACCGGGTGCATCAGGAATCCGAGTTCCTGGGTGAGCTTCTTGCGAACGCCCTTGACCCGACCCATCAGCTCGCCACCCTGCCGGCTGTCGGCCAGCGGGATCAGCTTGTAGCCGACCTCCAGGCCGATGACATCGTCCGCCGCCACGTCATCCCAGCCCAGTTCGCGCGGTGTCTGCGGACCGCTGTCGACCGGCTCGTCATTGCGCAGGGTTTCGGCCTGCCGGCGGCGGTGGAGCAGATAGGCCGCGCCACCGGCTGCCGCAGCCAGCGTGAGAAATGCCAGGTTGGGCATGCCGGGGATCAGCCCCAGCACCAGCAGCACGCCCGCCGTCACCAGCAGCGTCCGCGGGGAACTGAAAAGCTGGCCCACCATCTGGGCACTCATGTCCTGGGGCTGGGACATGCGAGTGACCAGAATCGCAACCGAAGTGGACAGCAGCAGCGCCGGTACCTGGGCCACCAGCCCATCGCCGATGGTCAGCAGCGTATAGACCTGCAGGGCCTCGCCGGCCGGCAATCCGCGTTGCAGCATGCCGATGGCCAGACCACCGAAAATGTTGATGAACAGAATCAGCAGGCCGGCAATGGCATCGCCGCGCACGAACTTGCTGGCGCCATCCATGGAGCCGTAGAAATCGGCTTCCTGGCGGACCTCTTCGCGACGCGCGGCCGCCTCCTCACGGGTCAGGGAACCGGCGTTGAGATCGGCGTCGATAGCCATCTGCTTGCCCGGCAGGGCATCCAGCGTGAAGCGGGCGCTGACTTCCGAGATGCGCTCGGCGCCCTTGGTCACCACCACGAAGTTGATCAGCGTGATGATGGCGAACACCACCAGACCCACGGCGTAATCACCGCCGATCACGAACTCGCCGAAGGCCTGGATGACCTGGCCGGCGGCATCCGGGCCGGTGTGACCCTCTAGCAGTACCACGCGGGTTGAGGCCACGTTCAGGGCCAGCCGCAACAACGTGACCATCAGCAGGACCGTGGGGAAGGCGGTGAAATCCAGCGGCCGCATGACATAGATCACTGCCAGCAGAATGGCGATGGCCAGCGCGATGTTGAAACTGAAGAAGGCGTCCAGCGCAATCGGCGGCAGCGGAACCACCATCATCGACAGCATCACCAGCAGCATGACCGGCACGCCCAGGCCGCGCGTGAGCCAACCCCGCAGGGCGAAAATGCGGGTCAATGGCGAAGAGGCGACGGCGTCGGCCATGGATTACTCCGGTGAGGGTGCGCCCGCCGGCGCATCAGGCAGATCGAATCGGGGCAGATCGGGTCCCGGCGTACCCGGCCGATGTGCCCGCAACTGGAAGACATAGGTCAGCAACTGTGCGACCGCGGTGTAGAGCATCACCGGCACGTCCTGGCCCACGTCCGCCGAGGCATACAGGGCGCGGGCCAGCGGCGGTGCGGACACCATCGGCACCCGATGCTGGATCGCACGCTCGCGAATGCGGGCAGCCAGATGGTCGGCCCCGGTGGCAACCACCCGGGGCGCACTCATGGTGTCGGGGTCATACTTCAGCGCCACCGCGAAGTGGGTCGGGTTGGTCACCACCACATCCGCCGTGGGCACGTCCTCGAGCATGCGACGCCCGGCCGCCGCCTGCTGCAGCTGGCGCTGCCGTGACTTGACCTCCGGCTTGCCCTCGGTGTCCTTGAGTTCGTCACGGACCTCCTGCCGGGTCATGCGCAATTCCTTGGTGTGCTGATGGATCTGCACCGGCACATCCACCAACGCGATCAGGGCCAGCCCGCCCAGCAGCCATAATCCGAGATATAGGCATAGCTGCAGGCCGCGCACGATGCCGCTGGCCGCGGGGGCCACGGACAGCTGCAGGAGTTCGTCGCCGTAGACGGCGACATAGAGCACGGTGATCCCGCCGAGCACCGCGAACTTCAAAAACGCCTTGCCGAGTTCGGTCAGGCTGCGGGCGGAAAACATGCGCTTGATCCCCTGCAGGGGGTCGAGGCGACTGCCCTTGGGCGCGGTGGCCTTCCAGCTGAAATTCCACCCGCCCAGCAGTAGCGGCGCGGCAATTGCCGCCACCCCGGTCATCACCAGCAGCGGCACCATCAGCCAGAGTCCCTGGGCCAATCCGGCCGCGAGTCCCTCGGTCAGAGCATGACTGTCGAGTGCATCCGCACGATCCAGACGCAGGCCACCGGTCAGCAGGGCCAGGGCCTGATGCCCCGCCCAGCCGCTGAATCCCCCCATGCCGAGCATGCCGGCCGCCACCAGCGCCAGCGCGCCCAACTCGCGGGAGCGGGCAATCTGGCCTTCCTTACGAGCATCACGGCGCCGCTTCGGCGTCGGCGCCTCGGTGCGTTCGGCGGCAGGTTTTTGTTGTGCCATCGGATCAGACGCCGATGAACGCAGCGATGAAGGCCCAGGCCTGCTCGAGACGACGCTCGAACACCACCGCCATCGCATCCAGCGTCATCGGCAGCACGGCCAGCGCGAACAGCAGGGCAGCAGGCAGGCCGATGGCAAACAGATTCAGACTCGGCGCCGAACGGCTGATGATGCCGAAGGACAGGTTGACCACCAGGATCGCCAGGGTCGCCGGCAGGGCAATCTGCATGGCCCCGGCAAATAGGTGCACGCCGTAGTCGGCAACCGCCCGGGCCACATCCGGGGTGAAGCCGATGGCGCCGACCGGCAGGGTATGAAAACTGGTGGCAACAAAGCTGATCAGCGCCAGGTGGCCGCCCAGGGCGAGAAACAGCAGCGTGGTGAGGATCACGAAATACTGGCTGACCACGGGCGTCTGGACGCCGCGCAGGGGATCCACCAGCGTGGCAAATCCCAGACCCGCGCCCATGGCAATGACCATGCCGCCCAGGACGATGCCCTCGAATACCAACTGCAGGACAAACCCCATGGTCAGCCCGATGAGCATCTGTTGCAGTACCGCCGTCCACCAGGCGACCGAAAAGGTGACCAGAACCGGTGGCGGCGGCAGTATCGCCATCAGCGCGATGGTCACCGCCACGGCCAGGGTCAGACGGGCACGCGCCGCGATCATCCGCGAACCGAACACCGGCGCGGCGATGGTCATGGCCCCAACCCGAAGAAAGGGCCAGAAGAACGCGTTGACCCAGGCGGCAAGCTGCTCAACGGTGAAGCTCACCCCAGACGCTCCGGGATCATGAGAATCAGCTCACGGGTGTAGTCGACCAGCACCCGCAGCATCCACGGCCCGGTGGCCACCAGCACCGCCGCCATCGCAAGCAGCTTGGGGATGAACGACAGCGTCATCTCGTTGATCTGGGTTGCGGCCTGGAACACACCGATGATCAGGCCCACTACCAGGGCGGTAATCAGCAGCGGCGCGCCGATCAGCAGCGCCAGGGTCAGCGCGCCACGACCGAACTCGATCACCTCATCCGGACTCATTGATAGAAGGTCCCGGCGAGGCTGCCCATCACCAGCGCCCAGCCGTCCACCAGCACGAACAGCATGATCTTGAACGGCAGGGATATGAGCATCGGCGAGAGCATCATCATGCCCATGGACATGAGCACGCTGGCTACCACCAGATCGATGACCACGAACGGGATGAACAGCATGAAACCGATCTGGAAGGCAGTGGTCAGCTCACTGGTGACAAATGCCGCCAGCAGCACCGGAAACGGCACGTCCTCGCGGCTGGCATAGCCCTCCGGCTGACCGGCCAGGTCCGCAAAGGTGTTGAGACTGGAGGTTCGGGTCTGATCGAGCATGAAGGCCCGCAGCGGCGTCACGCCCACCGATACCGCTTCCTCGGCGGGGAGGCTGCCATCCAGATACGGGGTGACGGCATCGTCGTAGATGGTCTGCAGCACCGGCGCCATGACGAACAGCGTCAGGAACAGGGCGAGGCCGACCAGAATCTGGTTGGAGGGGGTCTGGCCGGTGCCCAGGGCGTGCCGCAGCAGACCCAGCACGATGACGATGCGGGTGAACGAGGTCATGGTAAGCAGCATTGCCGGCAACAGCGTGATCGCCGTCATCGCCAGCAGCACCTGCAGTGACAGGGAGTAGGTCTGCCCACCCTCGCCGTTGCCGGTAACCGTCACCGCCGGCAACGCCTGGGCCGAGACCAGCGTCGGCAGTACCAGCAACGCCAGAACCATCAGTCCGGGCAGCATCCGCCTCATGGGTTCTGACTCCGGCCACGCAGCCGCGCCAGCAGATCGCCGAAGCTGGCCGCTTGCGGCACTGCCGCGGCGGGTGGTGCATCCAGTTCGGCCAGAGTGCGGACGCTGCCGGCGGCCACCCCCAGCAACAGGGTTCGCCCGCCCGCTTCGACCACCACCACCCGCTCCTTGGCACCGACGGCCGCCGCGGCATGGATCCGGATGCCGCCACTGCGCGCACCGATGCCGCCATGTACCCGGCGCAACAACCACAACACCGTCAGCATTGCCGCCAGGACCAGCAGCAGCGAGAGCAGGACCTGCCCCCAGCCAACCAGGGGCATGGCGGCACTGCCGGCCGCCTCGGTTGCAGCTTCCATGATCAGCGCAGGTTGCGGATGCGTTCGGCAGGGCTGACCACATCGATCAGACGCACGCCGAACTTGTCATTCACCACCACCACTTCCCCGTGGGCCACAAGGGTGCCGTTGACGTAGACGTCCAGCGGCTCTCCGGCGGCGCGGTCGAGTTCCACGACCGACCCCTGGTTGAGCTGCAACAGGCTGCGGATTGGCAGCCGCGTACGCCCCACCTCCATCGACAGCGTGATCGAGACGTCGAGGATGACGTCGAGATTCACATCGCCGTTCTCGGCAGCGGACGAGTGGGCGTGGCCATCCTGCTCGTGCAGTTCATCGAAATCGGCCCTGGCCACATCGCTGCGGGCCTTGCCGTTGGGCTGGTCGGTGACGGTGTTGTCCATGGAGTTCATCGCTCTAGTGAGTGGTGCGTTGTGCCGGCGGATCACGCCGGATCACGCCTTTGATTTGCAGGGCGTTGTTGCCGCGGGAGTTACCGAACTGGCAGCGGAAGGTAGGAATGCCCTCCACCTGCAGCGCCACTTCGGGCGGGAGATCGATGGGCAGGATGTCGCCGGCCTTGAGTCGCACCAGCTCGCCCAGCCTCATGCGCTTGGTCAGAAGCACGCTCGACACGTCCACCTCCGCGTCCTTGATCTGCTCGCGCAGCGCAGCCGCCCAGCCCTCGTCGCGTTCCTTGCGATCGCTCTGGATGCCGGCATCGAGAAGCTCGCGGATCGGTTCCAGCATCGCGTAGGGCAGCGTCACGTGGACCTGGCCGCCGCCACCCTCCAGTTCGACGTGGAAGCGGCTGACCACAACTACCTCGGACGGGCTGACGATGGTGGCCAGATGGGGATTCATTTCCGACTGGACATGCTCGAACTCGATATCCATCACCGGTGCCCAGGCCTCGATCAGGTCCGTGAAGGCCTTGTCGAGCAGCAGGCGCACGACCCGCATCTCGGTGGGCGTGAATTCGCGGCCTTCGATCTTGGTCTGGTATCGCCCGTCACCGCCGAAGAAGTTGTCGACCAGCGTGAACACCAGCCTGGGCTCGAACACGATCAGCGCAGTGCCGCGCAGGGGCCGTACGCGAACCATGTTGAGATTGCTGGGCACGTAGAGGGTCTGCAGATATTCGGCATATTTCTGGTTTTCGACGCCCACCACGTTGAGTTCGGGCGAACGCCGAAGCATGTTGAACAGAGAGATGCGGAACGCCCGGGCAAAACGCTCGTTGATCATTTCCAGCGTGGGCAATCGGCCACGCACGATGCGATCCTGGGTGGCAAGGTCAAATTGCTGTACCTCGCCCGGCCGGGACGGCACCGGATCAGTGTCGACCGCACCGCTATCCACGCCGTGGAGCAGCGCGTCGATCTCGTCCTGGCTGAGAATTTCCTCGTCACTGGAAGCCATTACTGCATCACCATGCTGGTGAAGTAGAGGGCCTCGACCGCGCCGGTTTCGCCGGCGTCGGCCAGTACCTTGCGAACCTCGTCGAGGGCAGCTGCCTGAAGCGCTTCCTTATCGGCGCGGGTCGCCAACTCCTCGAAGCGCCGGCTTCCCAGCAACAGCAGGAGCCGATTTCGGATCACCGGGAGATGGGTTTCCAGGGCCGCCACCATCTCCCCGTGCCGCGTCATCACCTCGACCTCGGTCTGCAGAAACCGCATGGCCTCGTCGTCGGCGAGATTGACCACGAACGCGTCACCCAGTGACACGTAGTAGGGGTTGGCGAGCGGAGGCGTTGCCTCGTCGGCCGTCTCGGCAGCGGCCTGATTGGCCAGCGCAAACCACCAGAAGGCGGCACCCGCCGCCGCCAGAGCCAGCAACGTGGCAAGACCGCTCACAATCAGAATCAGACCGCCCCGCTGGCGAGATCGCGGGCGGAACGAGGGACGAACATGTCGGGGCATCGGGCCAGGCAGTGAAGAAGTGTGGGATGACAAGGAGCAACCCCTGTGCCAGGCCTTGTGGGTGCGTTTTATATTTTTAATCAGATGGTTATGCGGGCACGGATTTCGGACGCCAAATACCCGTCCCGGCGGTCGGCAGCGCCGCCAAAAAACCGGCGTCAGGCGTAGAGGTCGATCAGGCCTTGCGCCGTCGCCGGATCCGCACCGGTGGCGACATCGCCCGGGCTCGGCGTCAATGCCGGCTCGGAAACGGGGGTGCCATCGTGCCGTGGCGCTGCCGGTTCACCCGGCTGCCGCCGCGCCCCGTGTCCCTGGTCACCGACCGCGGTTTCGCCCAGCTGCAGGCCCTGATCCGCCAGCATCTCCCGCAACCGCGGCAGGGCCGACTCGATCGCTTCGCGGGCCGCCGGGTTCGCCGACTGGAATTGCAGGTTGACCTGATCCCCATCCAGCTGCAGCTGGATCCGCAGCCGACCAAGGTCGGCGGGCTCCAGCATCAGCTCGATCTGCTGGTCCCCTCGCTGGACCGCGACGAAGACCTGATCGGAGAGGGCTTGCGGGGTCGGCGGCGTTCCGCCCGGGGGCAGCGGCAGTGCCGCGGCGGGTACCGGAACCGATAGCGAAGTACTCGACAGGGAACCGACCATGAGGCCGGCCGTGTCAGCCGACGATACGACAACGGCCTGACCGGGAGGATCACCGACCGGCCGTCGGAGCAGAAGATCGGCGAACGCGGCCGGGGCAGGATTGCGAGAGGCCTGTGGCGGCGTGCCGAGCGCCGGATTCGCGAAAGAATCCAGCGCAGGCGCCGCGCGGCGGGTAACCTCGATGCCGACCGGCAACTGCCGGGAGTCGGCCTGCCCGCGCCCTGATCCGGTCGGGGCCGTGGCATCGGTGGTCGTCGATGCCACAGGTGGCATCGATGTCTCAGCGGCCCCGATCCAGCGCCCTGTGACACCGGCTTCCGGTAGCGGCATCGTGGACGAGCCTTGGCGAGCCGAGGCCACCGTCTGAGATCCCGCGGTGGCAGTCAGTGGCGGTGCCTCGATTGCCGCACGATCCTCGGCAGAAATTCCGGTAACGCCAGGTAAGTGCGGCGAAACGCCTAACGCGTTGTCCGGTGTGACAGAGATGGGGGCACCGGTCACGCCGGGAACCGGTGACGGAACCACTGACGGGTCATCCCGTACAACGGCAAACTCGTCGGCGCCAGCGCCGCTAGCATCCGGGATCGGCTGAGCCGGGGCGCCCGGCTGTCGTAATGCCCCGGCGTCCGCGGGACCGGCGAACGCCGCAAACAGTGCGCCGAACAGCCCGCCGCCCGTATCGGATACCCGCGTGTCATCCCCCGGCGACGTCGTCCGGGTGCCTTGGGCGCCTGTCGGCAGTGACGACTGGATCATGCTCAACCGCCGACCAGCGCCGGTTGCCCGAAGCGCTGCACGGCCTGCTCGTCGGCCATCTTCTGCTCGAGACCCAGCCGGCGAATGCGGGCGGTGTCATGGGCCCTGTTTAGCAGCGTTTCCACCCGGCGGGCATCCTGGCGCTGCCCTTGCCAGCACCCATGGGCTTCGGACTCCCGGGCCCTGGCGGCATCCACGACCTGCATCTGCATCTCGACGGCCTGTTGCAGCCGCGCCATGAATGCACGCTGATTGGCCAGCAGCACGGGAGAGGCAGCACGGCCTTCGGCCGCGGCGCTGGCCCGATATTCATCGAGATACTGCTCCAGTTCCTGCAGCCGGCCGGCCTGTCGCGCGGCCTCGCCGCGACTGTGTCCCAGCTCCGTCACGGCCTGCCGGACACGCTCGCCGGCCAGTCGACCCAGTGTGGCGAGCTGTTGTTCACGTTGCTGCATGATGATCATCCCCTTCCTTGGTAATGAATGGCGTATCGGCCGACGGGCCGAATAACCCCCGCAGGTCGATCACGCTCTGGCGCATGTCCGCGGCTTCCTGCCGCGTTTGGGTGAGATAGGTCTCCAGCGCCGGCCAGGCGCGGATGGCGGCGTCGATCTCGGGATCGCTGCCGGCCTTGTAGGCACCCAGCTGGATGAGATCCCGGTTGGACTGATAGCGGCTGTAGAGCCGCCGGAAACTGGCGGCTGCCTGCTGCTGCTCGGGACGGGTAATATCGCTCGCCAGGCGGCTGACCGAAGCCTCGATATCAATGGCGGGGAAACGACCGCCTTCGGCGACGCGCCGCGACAGCATGATATGGCCATCCAGAATCGCCCGGGCGGTATCCGCGACGGGGTCATGCGGATCGTCACCTTCGGTCAGGACGGTGTAGATCCCGGTGATCGAGCCACCACCGGGACCGGTTCCGGCCCGCTCGACCAGCATCGGCAAGCGTGCGAACACCGAGGGCGGATATCCCCGCGTGGTCGGCGGTTCACCCACCGCCAGTCCGATCTCCCGCTGCGCCTGGGCAAAGCGGGTCAATGAATCCATCAGCAGCAGTACCTGCCGGCCCGTGCTGCGAAAGTACTCCGCGATGGCGGTAGCCAGCCACGCCCCGCGCAACCGCATCAACGGTGTGCGGTCAGCCGGGGTGGCCACTACCACCGAACGCTGCATGTGATGGGCACCCAGCACGCTGTGGACGAAATCGCCCACTTCACGGCCGCGCTCGCCGATCAGCCCGACTACGATCACGTCGGCCTCGGTCTGCCGCGTCATCATGCCCAGCAGTGTGCTTTTGCCAACCCCACTGCCGGCGAACAGACCCACGCGCTGCCCCCGGCCCAGTGTCAGCAGGCCGTTGATGGCGCGCACACCGACATCCAGCGGTTGCCGGATCGGCGGTCGCATCAACGGGTTGATGGGTTCGCCCATCAGCGGGACACGGTGTTCGGTCACGGGCATGGGTCGGCTGTCCAGGGGACGGCCCTCGCCATCGATCACCCGCCCCAGAAGGCCTTCGCCCACCGGCACCAGCGCGCCGCGCGGCATGGGCAACACCCGGGCATTCGGCACGACACCGCGCAATTCGCCCGTGGGCATGAGATAGGTACGATCGCCGGCGAAGCCGACCACTTCCGCCTCCACGCCCTCACCATCGCCCATGTGGATGCGGCACCGCCCGCCGATCTGCAAACGGCAACCGGTGGCCTCCAGTGTGAGGCCGACGACCCGCTGCAGCAGCCCTTCGGCGGTAAAGCCGGCCGACAGCGGCAGCTGCCCCCGGGCAGCCAGCCGGCCGGCCAGAGTGGTACCCGTCATGGAAACGGGCCCGGTCATGCCCCGGCCAGGAGTTGTTCGCGGATGCGGTCCAGCCGGGTCTTCAGGCTGCCGTCCACGACCGTGCTGTCGGTTTCCAGGCGATTTTCGCCCGGGCCCAGCGCCGAATCCGTCATCAGGCGCACGGGCGGCATCGCGGGATCGGCGTCCAGCGCCGTCCGGATGCCGTCAAAATCCGTGGCATTCACGTAGAGACGCACCTCGCGCTCGCCGTGACCCAGCGTGTCGAGCGCCAGCCGGGCCAGTCGGATCGGGGTGTCGGCATCGGTGGCAAGGGCATGACCGAACAGCGCGCCGCCGATCTCGCCGGCCAGCCAGACCAGCGCGGCCTCGACATCGGCATCCAGATCGGCCAGCGGTCGCTGCAGCCGCGTGAGTGCGGTCCGCAAGCGCGCCGCCTCCGCGGCCATCGCGGCGCGGCCGGCTTCACGGCCCTGGTCGAGGCCGGCCTGATAGCCCTCATCGCGGGCAGCATCGGCAATGGCATCGAGTTCCGCAGCACTGCGCGGCCGGCGGTTGCGATCTGCCAGCAGTGGCATATCCCAGCGAACGGCGGCGTCAGACATAGGTTTCGCCTCCACCGCCCAGCATGATTTCACCGTCGTCGGCCAGGCGGCGGGCGACGTTGAGAATCTCCTTCTGCGCACCCTCTACATCCGCCAGGCGCACCGGCCCCTTGGTTTCCATGTCCTCGCGCAGGATTTCGGCCGCACGCTGGGACATGTTGTTCATCAACTTCTCCGATACCGCCGGCTCGGCCCCCTTCAGGGCCAGCGCCAGCGTGTCACCACCGATCTCGCGCAGGAGCCGCTGAATGCCCCGGTCGTCGATTTCCACCAGGTTGTCGAACACGAACATCAGTTCCTGGATGGACTCACCCAGACGCTGGTCGAGTTCGGCAATACGGGCCATTAACCCCTGTTCCTCCGTCGAGTCGAGCAGATTCATGATGCTGGCGGCGACCTTGACACCCCCGACGCTCGAGGACTTGATGTTGTCGTGGCCGGCAAACTGCCGTTCCATCAGCTCGTCGAGTTCGCGCAGCGCATTGGGCTGGATGCCGTCCAGGGTTGCCACCCGCATCACGATCTCGGCACGCGAGCGCTCTGGCAGCAGGCTGAGGATGCTTGCCGCCTGATCGCTGTCCAGATAGCTGAGCACGATGGCAATGATCTGCGGATGCTCGTTGCGGATCAGTTCAGCGACCTGCCGCGTATCCATCCACTTGAGCGCATCCAGCCCCTTGCTGTTGCGTCCCAGCAGGATGCGGTCGATCAGGCTGCCGGCCTTGTCCTCGCCAAGCGCGTTGACCAGAACCGTGCGCACGTAGTCCTCGGCGCCCACACCCAGCGAGGTCTGTTCGTTGAGGGTGGCGCAGAACTCGCCAAGCACGCCGGCAGCACGTTCGCGGCTGACGTTGGAAAGCGTGGCCATGGCCGTTCCGACTTTCTGTACGTCCTTGGCACCCATGTGCTTGAGGACCTCGGCGGCCTCCGCCTCGCCCAGCGACATCAGTAGAATCGCCGCCCGCTCGGGCCCGGGGATTCTGGTTGCGGCGACTTCAGCCATCCTGTTTCACCCACGTTTGAACCACTTGCGCCACTCGCTTGGCGTCATTGCTCACGGCCTGTCTGGCCAGCATGAGCTGCTGCTCGTAAGGCCCGTCGGACACCGCCGCGGCAGCGGCCGCGCGCGGGCCCGACAGTGTCAGCCGGTCGTTGCCGAGTTCGTCTTCGACCGGCGTCACGTTGCGCATGGCATTGAAATTCGGCTGGGAAAGAATCTGCCGCAGCACCGGCCGTAACACCGCGAACAGCAGGATCAGCACCAGCAACCCGCCCATGATCTGCCGCCCCCAGTCACGCAGCGCCGGGCTCTGCCAGATGGGTGCGGCGGGCACATCGGAGATCTCCGGCGACACGAACGCCGCGTTCATCACGCTCACGGTATCGCCCCGCTCGGCGTTGAAGCCGACCGCGTCACGCACCAGGCTCTCCAGGCGCGTGATCTCGGCGTCGGTCAGCGGTACCGATTCGGTGACGCCCTGTGCATTGGTCCGCGGCACGTTGTCCACCAGCACCGCCACGGACAAGCGCTGTATATCACCGCTGGCATTCCGGGTATGGCTGATCGTGCGATCCAGCTCGAAGTTACGGGTGCTCTCGCGGCGGACGCTCTGCGTGCCGGCAGCCTCGCGACCTTCGGCGCCGGACTCCGGCGGCTGGTTGCTGGTCGCCCCCGGGATGCCGCCGGCAATACCGTTGGTACCGCCGTTATCACTGTTTTCGAGAATCTGCTCGCTGCGGATGGCCTCGGGCTTCGGCTCGAAGTTCTCGCTGGTACGCTCGGTCACCGAGAAATCCATGTCCACCGCCACCTCGGCGCGCACCCGACCCGCCCCGGTCACCGGGGTGAGCAGGGACTCGACCCGGTCGGCATAGCTGTCTTCCACCCGGCGCAGGTAATCGAACTGGGTGGCGGACATGGCAACGCGACTGTCGCGCTTGCCGCCATTGAGCAGGCGGCCCCGTTGATCCACTACGGTGACGTCGTCGGCGGCCATATCGGTTACGCCCGAGGCCACCAGATTGGCGATGGCTGCGATCTGGTTGTCGGTAAGACTGCGGCCCGGGTGAAGATCCAGGAACACGGAGGCGCTGGCCGCCTCGCGCTCGCGGGCGAAAGCAGTGCGCTTGGGCGTCGCCAGATGGATGCGTGCGCTGTTGACCGGCTGCATCGCACTGATCGTGCGAACCAGCTCTGTCTCCAGGGCATGCTGATAACGGGCGTTCTCCATGAACTGGCTGACACCGAAGCCCTGGCTCTCGGCCATCATTTCAAAGCCGCTGCCACTGCCGCTGGGCAATCCCTGCTCGGCGAGCTTGAGTCGGGCGGTGTGCAGCTCACCGGCCGGAACCGAGACAGTCCCGGCGGCGCTCAGGCGATGACTGATGCCGGCGGTATCCAGGCTCTGGGTGACGGCCGCAACGTCCTCGCTGCCCAGACCCCCGTAAAGAGTCACGAAAGCCGGCTTCTGTGCCCAGAAGAATATGAACAGCCCCACCGCGACCGCCGCAGCCAGCCCGGCCAGCAGCAGGGTTTGACGTACAGCGGGTTGAGCCGCGACATCCTGCAGGGTGTAATGCTTGAGGTCAGCCATGGCCACGCTATACCGGCATGTTCATGATGTCCTGGTACGCACTGACCAGGCGGTTGCGAACTTCGGTAGCGGCGCGAAACGCCACCTGGGATTTGCCGCTGGCCAGCATGACTTCGGACAGCGACACCGAGTCGTCCCCCATTTCAAACGCCGTCTTCAGCGTCGAGGACTCTGACTGCGTTCGGTTGACCTCGGCGAGGGCATTGCGAAGTACGTCGCCGAAGCCCGTATGTGCCGCGCCGGCAACGCCGGCGCCGGTTTCGGGACCGCCCGCGGCAGCACGCAGATTCCGCATCTGCGTGAGCACGCTATCAACATCGATTCGGGTCATCTCAAGGCTCTCGATCCGTTTCCCGGAGACTTGTTGCAAGCCCCGTGCCGCAGACTAGGTTGATTAGAATCAATTAGTTATATAAACGTCTCGGCTGGTGCGCCGGAATTACGTCGCGCCCGATGACTGCAGATCGTACTTGCGGACCTTTTCCGCCAGCGTGGTGCGCCGCAGGTGCAGCAGATCCGCGGCATGGGCGATCACGCCGTTGGTCTTGTCGAGCGCTGCCTGGATCAGCGATACCTCCACGCTGGCCATGTGCGCTTTCAGGTCGATGCCCTCCGGCGGCAGGGTGGCGGGCGCCTTCGGCGTTGTACCCGGCTCGGTGCGGCGCTGATAACGCGGCGGCAACCGGTCCTCGTCGACGTGTTCGTCGGGATACAGCACCGCAAGCCGTTCCAGCAGGTTCGACAGCTCCCGGATGTTGCCCGGCCATGCCCCCGTGCCCAGTGCTGCCAGCGCCGCCGGTGTCAGGGTGACCGAGGCCCGGCCATTGGCGCGGTGGCACCGGTTGATCTCGTCAATCAGGATGCCCAGGTCCGCAAGCCGTTCGCGCAGCGGTGGCAGTTCGATGGGGAATACGTCCAGGCGGTAGTAAAGGTCCTCGCGGAAACTGCCCTGCTTGATCATGGCTTCCAGATCGCGATGCGTGGCGGCAATCAGCCGGACATCACAACTGCGTGGCTCGTTGCCACCCACACGCTCGTAGCTACGTTCCTGCAACACCCGCAACACCTTCACCTGCATGGGCAGGCTCATGTCACCGATCTCGTCGAGGAACAGCGTGCCGCCTTCGGCCATTTCGAAGCGGCCCTCGCGACGGCTGATGGCACCCGAGAAGGCCCCTTTTTCGTGGCCGAACAGTTCCGATTCCAGCAACTCGGACGGAATCGCCGCACAGTTGACGGCCACGAACGGACGTTCGCGCCGCGGGGATTGCTCGTGCACGGCATGGGCCACCAGCTCCTTGCCGGTGCCCGATTCACCGCGAATCAGAACCGTGGCGTTGTGGCCGGCAACCTGGCTGACCAGTTCACGAACCCGGCGCATGGTCGGAACGTCCCCGGTGATGCCGCTGGGAACCCGATCGCGTTGGGCCTCGCGCCGCCGCCGGGCATCCACCCGGCACAGGATGTCGGCCAGTTCCTGATAACGGATAGGCGTGCCGATACGCCAGCATGCCTCGGGCTCCAGATCGAGATCGGCCCCCGTCTGTTCCGGCAGGAACAGCACCGGGGGATGCCGGGGGTCAGCCCGCAGCCATCCGGCCACGGTCGGCATCAAACGATCGTCGCCGGCACGACCCAGCACCACCGCAACCCAGTCGCGCGGTCGCGCCGCGCCTGACGGCAAATCGGCCAGCGTGTTGATGCGGACGGGTTGATAGTCGATGAATTCGAAGGCGCTCGCCAGGCTGGCGGCACGATCGGCATCGGCGTCGATGATCAGAATACGGGCGTGACTCATAAAGGATTCGGCCTGGTTATGTAATTTTTCTAGAGCAGAACGGCTGGCCTAACAGGCGGCAATGCGCTCGGCGGCAGGCGGTATGCCCAGCAGTCCGCGATACTTGGCGATGGTTCGCCGGGCCACCTTGATACCGCGCCGTGCCAGCGCGGCCGCGACATCGCCGTCGCACAGCGGGCGGGCTCGATCCTCGCCATCAATCATGTCCTGCACCATCGCCTTCACACCGTTGCCGCAGACGCCCTCACAGGCCTGACCGCCCACCTGGGCGGAAAAGAAGTACCGCAGGTCGAAGGTGCCGTGCGGGGTCTCGACGGTCTTGTTGCGGACCACCCGAGAGATCGACGACTCATGCATATCGATGGCCTCGGCGATCTCGCGCAGGGTCATGGGACGCAGTGCGGTTTCACCGCGATCCAGGAAATCCCGCTGGCGCGCGAAGATGGCCTCGGCCGTGCGCAACAGGGTGTCGCGTCGCATGGCCACGCTGCGCAGCAGCCAGCGGGCTTCCCGCAACTGGTCACGCATCGCGCTGGCGCCACGACTCTCGCCGCAGCCCTGCAGCCAGCCTTCGTAGGCGGCGTTGACCCGCAGTTGCGTGCGATCACTTTCCAGCAGCCGGACATGCCAGTCGTTGCCATCGCCTTCGACGCGCAGTTCCGGCACACGCAGTTCCGCGATGCTCGTTTCCGCTCCCGGCTTGGGGTCCAGACTGCGAACCAGAGCGAGCGCCGTGGCGATCTCGTCGGCCGTCACGCCGACCACTCGCGCCAGATCGGCATTGGTGGAAGTCGGGATCGTGGCCAGGTGATCGGCGACCAGAACAAGCGCAACAACCCGCCCCGGCTCATTTTGCGGAAGCGATTCCAGCTGGCAGGTCAGACATTCGGCGAGGGTGCGGGCCCCGATACCTGCCGGCTCCAGCCGCTGGACACGTGTGAGCACCGCTTCCAGCTCGGCCACGGACCAGCTCGGGTCATCGGCGGCGATATCCGCCAGGTCGGCCGCGAGATAACCGGCATCGTCAACCCGGTCGAGAATCGCTACGGCCATCGCCAGCTCACCGGGTGCGGGGAAGGCACCGGGCAGCTGGTCCATGAGCCGGGCCATCGGCATGACAGGCCTGTCCTCGATATCCGGTGCTTCACCATGCCCGGACTGGGGCCGCTCCCAGTTGTCATCGTCACCCGTCGCGGAGGCATCGTCCTCGGCGGTGTCCGCCTCGAGCATGACGTTGGTGTCCAGCGCCGCACGCAGCTGCTGCTCCAGTTCCAGACCCGACCACATCAGCATCTGGATGGACTGCACCAGTCTCGGGGTCATGGTGAGCTGCTGGCTCAGGCGAACTGCCATGGTCTGACGCATTGTCGTCTCCTGTTATCCCGCCGTGACGGGCGCCGCGACGGTTTTTTGGTCCCAACAGGGATATCGACGCCCGACCGGCAGGGACGTATCAGGAGAGTTCCGCGTTCTGTCAGGTTTTTCCTGACATCCGCGACGGATCGCCGTCAGCGGTCAGCGTCGAAATGGCGGATGGCGAACTGCAGGAGTTGGTGGCCACGACGAAATCCCAGCGCCCGCATCACCCGGGCGCGATGGGTCTCCACCGTCTTGACGCTGATACCCAGGTCCGCCGCGATCTCCTTGTTGGTGAGACCACGGCCCAGGCAACGCAGAATCTGGCGCTGGCGATTGGTGAAACGGGGTTCGCGGGGTTCCGTGCCGCCGTTGCGGCGGGTGAACTTGGAGACCATGCGGCCGGAAATATCCGGACTGACATACAGCTGACCGCGAGCCAGGGTATCCAGGGCGAGGCCGAGCTCTTCGGGCGCGGAGGCGCGCCCGAGGACACCGGCCACTCCGCGTTCGAACAACTGCCGCACTTCGGCACCGGGCCGGGCACCGCGCGCCACCAGCAGCGCGATGCCCGGATGATCACAACGCAACCGCTCGATCAGGTGCACCCCGGCATCAGCCGCAATACCGGTATTGAGCAACAGGATATCCGGGGCCTGGACCTCGGCCAGAGCGAGGGCTTCATCGACGGTTTCCGCCTCACCAACCACCACCACGGCCGGCAATGGTTCCAGCAGACAGCGCAGTCCGGCGCGGACCAGGCGCTCGTCGTCGATCAGACCAACCCGCATGTCCCCTCGGCCATTCCCGTTTGCCTTGTCCGTCAAATCACAATCCCGTTGCGGTTAATCAACCGGCGGCGCGGACCGCTCGCGGGCCACCGCACGACGATGCTGCCGAAAAATCCAGCGCTCCCAGGCCGCCAGCAGATCTCCCGTCCACTCGAACCGGGCATGCACTCGGAACTGGTCTGCCTCATCCTCGCATTCTTCGATACGGGCCGGCGCGCGGAGATCGTAGGCCAGATCGGGATGCAGGCGGATGATGATATCCAGGAGCTCACTCACGGCGGGCGGCGACGGTGTCGACCAGCTCGCCCCCGAACGGGTTAGCGTGAGCGGCACCCGGGGCGGCGGCGGCGAGCGATCGCTGATCAGCACACTGACCATTTCCATCAGCAGATCCAGCTTGTGGCTAAGCCGGTGGGTGACAGGATTGCCGTCGTCACCGGCATCCTCCTGCGATGCCTCCAGGCTCGCCACCACTTCCAGCAAGCGCAGGTTGCGTCGATAGCAGGAGTCCGTCTGCATCGTGTCCGTGACCCCGGCGCGCGGCACCCACTGCATGGGCAACGCCATGGTGCACACCGGCCCTTCGGCAGCAGCGCTCATGAGCGGGCAGTGTCCGCTTCGACATCCCGATAACCACGTGCCGCACCGCGACTTCGCTGATGCTGACGGAGTTCCGCAGCCACCGCGTCGCGGCGGGCCAACAGGTCCGGCAGACCGGCGGCGTCATCTGCGCGAATCCTGCTTGCCAGCTTGATCGCGTCCGTCCGGGACACCGGACTGCCGGGCCGGAACATGGCATGCAGCGCGTGATCGCGAGCCGTCAGACAAGCCAGCGCCTGCTCATGATTGCCAGCAATCAGTGCCGCCTGCATGTCGCCATGGGCCCGGCTCGCTTCCACCAGCACTGCCACGCTCATGAATCGGCCGGCACCGGCATGTCCTGCCAGGCCACACGGATCTCGGCGAGAAGATCACCCACTTCGCCGAGCCCGGTCAGATCCGAGCGACTGCCAGCCAGCAGCACCCGCCGCGACAGATAGTCATAGAGCGCCTCCAGCTGCCGGGCGATGTCGCCGCCGGCCTCGAAGTCCAGGCTGGCCCGCAGCTCGCCGAGAATGGCCAGCACCCGGCTCAGCGCGGCACCGCGGCCGGCGATGTCGCCACGCTCGATGCAGCCGCGGGCCTCGGCCAGCTTCTGGGCTGCTCCATTCAGCAGCAGACCGATCAGCTTGCGGGGACTGGCCTGCTCCACGCGGGCGTCCACGGCGACGGATTGATATTGACGGGCGGCGCCGGCAAAAGCATTCATGAGTGGTCTCCTTGGGTAACGGAATTATCGGCCGACCGGCGGGGGACAAGAGAGTCTTCGGCTCTAGCCGTCGCCCCGATTGACGCCGGGCAGTCCAGCCAGTTGCTGGGTAAGGAAGTTGCCGGTGGACTGCATCTGCGCCACCAGGCTGTCGAGGGCGGTGAACTGCGCCGTAAGGCGGGCGTTCAGACTCTGCATGCGGCGGTCCAGATCGCGCGAGCGATCCGCAATATCCTCGAGGCGCCCACTCAGCCCCTCGTTGCGGCCTTCGATCAGGCCGTCACTGCCGAGATAACGCTGCAGACCGGCGCTCATGGCGCCGGCCATGCCGGCGCTGCCTGTCAGGGCGGCACGCACGGCATCGGGATCGCTGTTCAGAGCACTGCCCAGTGCCGCCTTGTCGAGGCTCAGTGTGCCGTTCAGCGCGGTGGTGATGCCCAGATCCGCCAGGGTGCCAATGCCATCGACCCGGGTATCGCCGAGGATGCGGCGCATGCTCTGCGCGGCACCACGCAGCATGGCATCACCTACCAGCGCACCGCTACGATCACCACCGGGGTCCGCCCGTGTCACGGTGCTAACAGCCGCATTGAAGGTGTTATAGCGGTTGACCAGCGCAGCCATGGCTTCAACCACGGCTTGATCGTCGGCCCGGACAGCCACGTCGATCAGCTCACCTGGTGCGGCCTTCGACAGCGACAGGGTCACCCCGTCGAGCGCGCCATCGATGTTGTTGTCACTGGCGGTATGGAGAATCCCGTCGACGCGGACCTGAGCGTCCGCAGCGGCACTTATCTCGCTCATGTCGCTGCCGGCGCCGGGCGGGTAGCTCAGTGCGGCAAGCCCACCGTCACCGCCACTGGCCGTGACCGTCATGGTATTCCCGGTGCCCGCTCCCGCGGCGGTAAGCACGAGGTGCGCACCATCGTCACCCTGGATCACCGAGGCGCGCACACCCGGGTTGTCGACCGCGTTGTTGATCGCATCCCTGATGCCGGCAAGGCTGGCACTGGTGTCATCGATGGCGACGGTGAAGTCCGTGGTGCCGGCGGCGATCGTCAATGAACCGGTGCCCACGAAAGCGCCGCCATCGGCAAAGCCGCCCGAGGCGAGTTTCTGGGTCGATGCCAGCGCCAGCACCTCGACCTGGTAACCGCCCGGGGCGGTGCCGTCGGCCGCCGAAACCGACAGGATTTCGTCATTGGCGGAAGTCGCGAGTCGAGCACCGAAGGCGTCGCCGTCGACCAGACCGGCCAGCGCGTCATCCAGCCCCGACGCCACCGCCTTGAACGTGCCCAGCGCCGAAATCTGGGCGTCGATATCGGACTTTTGACGGGTGAGCCGCTGCTCCACCGGGGAGCGCTCGGCGGCGACCAGCTGCTGCACGATGCCGTTGATGTCCAGCCCGGACCCGATGCCCATCGAACTGATTCCCGCCATGCCGCATTCTCCTTGCGATGAGGTCTGTTGACTTTCAGGCCATCGTGTCCAGCACACGGGCATCCCCCGCCGCCAGACGACGAGCCACGCTCAGCACTTCTTCCGGCGGCAGCTGCCGCAGGACATCACCCGTTTGTTCATCGATCACCGACACGATCACCCGATTGAGGGTGTCATCCATCTGGAAGCGCAGCGCAGTATCCCGGCCGACCAGATCGGCGTTGATCATGGCCACGGCCGATCCCAGCGCCAGTTCAGACTCGGCCGGCCCGGCGCCGGCCCTGGGCGCTGCCAGCGGGCCGTTCTGCAGCGGGCGCGGGTCGCGCCATGGCCGATGCCAGTCGATTGCGGTCAGCGGTTCGATCGAATCAGTCATGCGTCGTTACCTCAACGTGAACGGCCAAAGCCCCGGGGCACCAGACTTGTCGCCTGCCGCCCCGGGGCTGTCACCTCGACCCCCGCCTTACTGAAGCAGCGAGAGCACGTTCTGCGGTGCCGAGTTGGCCTGGGCCAGCATCGCGGTACCCGCCTGCTGCAGGATCTGTGCCCGGGTCAGGGCGGCTGTCTCCTTGGCGAAGTCCGTGTCCTGAATACGGCTGCGGGCCGCCGAGAGGTTCTCCGACGAGGTCTGCAGGCTGGAGACCACCGACTCGAAGCGGTTCTGGATGGCACCCAGCGAAGCGCGGGCCGAGTTCACGGCCTGCAGGGCCGCGTCCATAGACTGCATGGCGGTGTCGGCACCACCGACGCTGGAGATATCCAGACTCGCGAAACCGGTCGAGGTTGCGGCAGTCGTGGTGGCCGCGGTCAGACCGGTGGTGGCCGTCGTGGAGGTGGCACCGGCATGGTTGATGACGATGTCATCGGTCGACACCAGGGTCACCGTGGTGGCGGTGTCATTGACCGCGTAGACGCCGGTCTGGTCGGACACCGAGTTGACGGCATCGCGGATGGAGCCGGCGCGCTCCGTGGCGCTGGAATCGGCGGCAATACCGCCGACGCTTACGCCGTTGATTTCCAAATCACCCGCGGTGATGGCGCTGAAATCCGTGGCGGCGGCGCCGGTGACTTCGGCGCGGTCATAGCTACCCAGCGCGGTGGCGTTGGCGTTGACAACCGAACTGATCGAGATGGTCTCGCCGGAATTGGCGCCGACCTGGAACTCCTGGTTGGCGAAGGAGCCGTCCAGCAGCTTGACGCCGTTGAAACTAGTCTGGGAGGCAACGCGGTTGATTTCGGCAACCAGTTCCTGGGCTTCCGTATTCAAAGCCGCCCGGTCGCTGGCGCTGTTGGTGGCGTTGCGGGACTGCACCGCCAGCTCACGCACGCGCTGCAGGTTGTTGGAAATTTCCACCAGGGCACCCTCGGCGGTCTGCGCCAGGGAAATGCCGTCGTTGGCGTTACGTGCGGCCTGGTCCAGGCCGCGGATCTGGGTGGTGAAACGCTCCGAAATCGCCAGACCAGCGGCGTCGTCCTTGGCACTGTTGATGCGCAGACCCGACGACAACCGCTCGAGCGACGTGGCCAGATCCGAACCGGTGTTCGACAGGTTCCGCTGGGCGTTGAGCGACATCAGATTGGTGTTGATAACTTGCATGACAGGTTCTCCGTTGAATGCGTCTGACGTCGGCTAGTAGTGTCCCGGCGTCCTCGTTCAGGCGGCGGCTGGTACTTCGGTTGAGGTACTCAGGTCGCCTTGCGAAGGGCATAACGGACGGACGCGCAGCATTTTTAGGACTTACCGCAGGAAATTGAACAGGGACAGACCCTGCACCCGTACGAAAGCATTTTGCGCGGCCTGCAGTGCCGTACTCTGGATGCTCAGGCGGGTGGCGGCTTCGGCGATGTCTACATCACGCAGGTCTGACAACGATGCCTCGAGTTCCAGCGCCATGCCCTCGCGTGCCGCGTCGCTACGATCCAGCGCCTGCAGGCGGACTCCGACGCCGGTACGCAGGTTCTGTATGTGATTCAGTGCGCCATCAAGGTCGGAAAGCGACCCGACCATGGCCGTACGGCGCGCCGCATCGGGTGTGCCGCTGGACAGGGCCTCCGCCAGATCACCGGCCATCGAGAACAGACTGGCGGATCGGCTGGCGGTGAGGTTGAACGCATCACCGTCATCGGGGCTGCCATTGAACGTCAGGCTTAGCCCACGGAAGGAAATGGGTTGATCTGCGGTATAGGTGCCGGAAGCGATCGTCGCACCGGCACTGTCGGTGACGGTGTAACCGCCGCCGCTAAAGCCGATGGTGTAGTCACCTCCGTCGTAGGCTGCCGCGTCCGCCACCTGGGCGTTGCGCAGATAGCCACCACCAGTATTGGCGGTCTGCACGGCCACGCTGAATGTGCCGTTGCCGGCGGGCACGCGCAGAAAGACGTCACTACCGGTGTCGCCGTCGGCAACGGCACGGGCGGCATCGATCGGCACCTGTCGGGCCAGATCATCTCCGAAGTAGGTCACCCCGCCGCCGGGCGTCTTCGCGAACGGCGCGGCCGCATCCGCGCTGCCGGCAAACAGATAGCGGCCGCGCCCGTCGGCGCTGTTGGCCAGCCCCAGCAACTGATCCTGCAGCGAGCGGACTTCCGCCGCCACCGCCGCGCGATCGTCATCAGCCAGCGTATCGTTGCTGCCACGCACAGCCAGTTCGCGCAGTCGCTGCAGCACGTCGGCGACATCGTTGAGCGCCGACTCCTCCATCTGCAGGCGCTGCCGGGCCAGGTTCGCGTTCTCCGCAAACTGGGACATTCCGGCCAGCGTGGTGTCCAGGCGGGTCGCCCCGGCCACCGCCGCCGGGTCATCGGCCGCGCTGAGATGACGCTGACCGGAGCCCACCTGCAATTGCGTGCGGGCCGTCTCGGTCTGCAGCCTCAGCATCTGGTTCAGGGCCTGCTGAAACTGGCCCATGGTGGATACACGCATGCGTTATCTCCCCACCGCGGCCAGCAGTGTCTGAAAGGTTTCATCGGCCACGGCAATGATGCGGGCGGCGGCCTGATAGGCCTGCTGAAAACGCAGCAGATCCGCGGCCTCCTCGTCCAGGTTCACGCCCGAGACGGCTTCCCGCTCGGCCACGTTCTGCTGGTTGACGGCCGCAGCCGCCTCGGTTTGACGACCGAGCTGGCGGGCCCGATTGCCGGCGGCACCGATCATCTCGGCATTCTCCGCGGACAGGGTCCGGGTGCCACCGGCCAGCAATGGCGCGTTGCCGACCGCGGCCAGGGCCAGCGCGTTGCGGTTGTCGCCACTGTTGGCCCCGGTCGGACCCACGTTGAATACGTCACCGGCTTCGGGCGCGCCATCGAGCATCACCTGCCAGCCGTTGGCCGTGATGCCGGTGGCTGCGTCATACGTGAAGGGCCCGGCGCCACCCACGGTGTACTCGGTGTCGCTGGTGAAGTTGATCGTGGCCGGGGCATCCAGCGCCGCATCCGCCGCGTCCAGCACGCTGATGCTGCCGGTGGCGCTCCCGGGATTCCCCGTGTCGGCGGCCACGCGCAGGCGACCGGCGGCGGCAATGCCGGTGGTATCGGTCAGCGCCACGCCCATGTCGGCGGCCGCATCCTGGGTCGGACGGATCAGAAATCGGTCGCCCGCCGCCGGACTGCCGGAAATCGTCAGACTCAGACCGTCCCCAACCAGCGGATCGGCGGATGTGCCGGTGCCGGCAACCGCGACGCCGGCCCCGGTGACCGCATCCGCAAGCTGCCAGGCGCTGCCATCGAAGGACAGGACATAGCCACGGCCGGTCAGATCACCCACGTCGGCGTAGGCTACGGCCACATCGGCGCTGCCGCCGTTGTCGGCGTGGCCGCGCACGTCCACGACCGGCACGGTGAAGATGTTGCCGCCGGGCTGGCCGGCCGCATCCACCCCACCGGCGTTGGCCGCATTGATCGACAGGGAAACCGCCGCTGCAAGACGGCCCAGGCGGCCCGCCTCGGCATCGAGCGTGGTGCGACTACCTAGCAGCCCCGCAACCCGTCCACCACTGATCTGATCGCCCACGGGCAGCGCCTGACCACCGGCATCGAAAACGAGCCGTGAACGCTCTGCCTGGTAGGGGTCGGCCTGCAACGCCAGCCGGTTGGCCTCTGCCCCCAGCACCAACGGCTGGCCACCGGCGATGAACACATTACGACTGCCGTCGTCGGCATCCACAGTCCGCACGTCGACTAGACCGGCCAGTTCATTGATCAGACGGTCGCGCTGATCGAGCAGATCATTGGGCGGCTGCCCACCGCTGCTGCCGCGGGCGCGCACGATGCTGTCGTTGATATCGGCGATGTCGCGGGCGAGCTGATTGATGTCGGCAACCGCCTGGGCGAGCCCGGCTTCCACCTCCTCGCCAAGCCGGGTCAGTTCCCCCCCGGCCCGGTTGAAGCCGGCAGCCAGCGACTCGGCGTAGCCCAGAACCTCGCTGCGTACCGCGCCGGACGCGGGATCGCTGGCCAGCTGCGACAGACTGTTGAAGAAGGCATCCAGGTCGCTGGCCAACCCGATCCCGCTGTCCGAATGCAGTTGATCGATGCGCCGCGCGCTGGTTTCCAGCGTTTCCAGCCGCCCCAGAGTGGCGGCGTCGAAGGTCAGACGCTGATTTATCGCTTCGCTGAGCAGCCGCTCCACCCCGGTGGTGCGGACCCCGCTGCCGACCCCGGTACCCGCGGGCACCTGGGAGACGAAACCGGTCTGCTGGCGGGTGTAGCCGGGCGTCGCCGCATTGCTGATGTTGTGGCCGGTCGTGTCCAGCGCCCGCTTGTAGGCGTTGAGCGCCGATGTGCCGATACCGAGAAGGTCAGGCATGAGTGTTCATCCTTGTCATAACGCAGCGGCACCATCGCCAGCACGCGCCATTGCCTGCTGGAACCGGTCGCTGTGCAGAATCCGCCGCACCTTGTCGGCATAGGCCGGATCCGTGGCATATCCGGCAGACTGGAGGCGCGACAGAAAGACGTCGGCATCGCCGCCATGGTCAAGTGCCGCGCCATAGCGCGGGTTTCGATTGAGAAACTCGACATAGTCGGCAAAACTCTCGCCGGCATGGTCATAGGCGCGGAACGCGGCCTCGATGGTGACCATGCGCCCGTCCCGGAATTCACGGGTCACGTGCGCACGACTGCCGCCCTGCCAGGCGGCATCCGCCTTGATCCCGAACAGGTTGTGACCGCCGGTGGGCGCATTGCCCCATCCGCTTTCCAGGGCCGCCTGGGCAAGCAGGACGTCCGGGGACAATCCCAGTTCGGCCGCAGCGCGGCGGGCGTGCGGCAGCATTTGGGAAACAAAGGCTTCCGGCCCATCGGGGAACGCGGCGTCGGCCGGCCGGGCCGACATCGCCCCGCCAATCGCGGCGGTGCCGTCGAAACGGGGCAGCGCCCCGCTCGGCCCGCGCGGTGACGCGGGGGGCAACGGATGATCGCCACCCAGTTGGCGCAGCATCATGTCGGCGATACCCAGCCCCTTGGCGCCGCCGACCTCGGCGGCGAACGTCTGGTCCAGCATGTCGCGATAGACCCCACCGCTATCACCCATCAGGTCGTTGCCGAATTCCGTGGCCCGCATGCTCTTGAGCATCATCTGCATGAACAGACTCTCGAACTCGCGCGCCGCTTTCGCCAAAGCCTCACGCTGGGCTGCCGCGCCCGAATCCGGACGCGGCGCCACTGCAAGCGCATTCAGGCCATGGGTGACCATGGTCAGATCACGACCAGCTCGGCCCGGAGCGCGCCGACCTGCTTCAGGGCTTCGAGAATCGCGATCAGATCACTGGGGGCGGCACCAACGCGGTTGACCGCGCGCACGATGTCTTCAAGCGTGGCGCCGGGCTCGAACAGAAACATGTTGGAGCCTTCCTGGGCGATCTCGATCCGGGAATCGGGTACGACGACGGTCTGGCCATCCGAAAACGGCGCCGGCTGGCTGACACCGAAATCTTCCTGGATGGTGACCGACAGCGAGCCGTGCGTGACGGCCGCCGGCGACACCTGCACATGCTGCCCGATCACGATAGTGCCGGTACGGGCGTTGACCACTACACGCGCCGCGCGCTCACCCGGATCGATGCGCATGTTCTCCAGCTCGGCCATGAACGCCACCCGCCGGCCGGGCTCGCCGGGCGCGCGCACCGCCACGGTCACGGCGTCGAGTGCCCGCGCAACGTCGGCACCCAGCGCTGCATTGATGGACTGGACCAGTCGATTGGCGGTGGTGAAATCCGCGGTGTGCAGGTCCAGGCGGATATCCCCGCCCTCGCTCATGGTGTTCGGCAGGGCCCGCTCCACCGTGGCACCCCCGGGAATCCGGCCGGCGCTCGGGATGTTCACCGACACGCTGCTGCCGTCGTTGCCGCTGGCGCCCACGCCGCCAACCACCATGTTGCCCTGGGCCATGGCGTAGACCTGCCCATCGGCGCCGCGCAGCGGGGTCATCAGCAGGCTCCCGCCACGCAGGCTGTCGGCATTGCCGATGGAACTCACGGTGATATCGATCTTCTGACCCGGCTTGGCGAAGGGGGGCAGATCCGCGTGAATGGCCACGGCCGCGATGTTGCGCAGCTGCGGGTTGACGTTGGGGGGGATCACCACGCCCAGCTGACTGAGCATCGCACGCAGGCTCTGCAGGGTGAACGGTGCCTGGGTGGTCTGATCACCGGTCCCGTCCAGCCCCACCACGAGGCCATAGCCGATCAACGGATTGCTGCGAACACCCTCGACGCTGGCGAGATCCTTGATGCGTTCGGCACCCGTGGCCGGCTGAACGACCAGCACCAGGAAGGCGGCATACAGAACCAGGACGGGAATACGTATCGTCATGCCGGCCATCCTCTAGAAGGGAAACCAGGGCGAATTGAATACCCGCAGCAGCCAGCCCTGACTGTTGCTGTCGGCGAGCGCACCCTTGCCGCTGTAGCTGATCTGCGCCTGCGCCACGCGCGCCGAGGGCACGGTGTTGTCCGGCAGAACATCATCGGGCCGGATCACGCCGGCCAGCCGGATGTACTCGCGACCCTGATTAATGGTCAGCCATTTCTCACCGGCGATGACCAGATTGCCGTTTCCCAGCACCTCGGTGACGGTCACGGTGATGCGGCCATCCAGCTGATTGCTCTGGCTGCTGGCGCCGCTGCCGTCAAAGCTGCGGCTGCCGTCCACCGACGCGTTGAGCAGCGGGCGCCCGTCGTCCATCACCTCGCGCCCGAAAAGCGTGGGATTGGCCAGGCTGATGCCGCCTTCCTTCGAGGTGGTGGTGGCGGCAGCCTTCTGCGCGCTGGTCTTTTCGGCCAGCAACACGGTCACGGTGTCGCCCACCTGGCGGGCCCGGCGATCCTGGAACAGCGACAGACCCTGACCCGGCTGGTAGATCGCGCCCGGCGTGCTGGCGGCCGCCGGCGGTGGCGCAATCACGCCCGGTGGTTTTTCCGGGGGCGCGGTCGCGCAACCGGCCATCACGGCAACCAGGCCGATCAGTACGAGACCACGGCGATTGATCCGGCTGATCACAGGTTGTTGCTCAGATAGGCGAGCATGTCATCGACGGTGGAAATCGCCCGGGAGTTCATTTCGTAGGCCCGCTGGGTCTCGATCATGTTGACCAGCTCTTCCACCACATTGACGTTGGAGGACTCCAGCGCACCCTGGTTGAGCGAACCCAGGCCGTTGAGCCCCGGGGTACCGGGCGTGGCGGGACCGCTGGCACCGGTCTCGATCAGCAGATTCTGCCCTCGCGCCTGCAACCCGGCCGGGTTGACGAAATCCACCAGCTGCAGCGCGCCGATCTGCTGCGCTGCCGCCTGACCGGGCAGCTGTACGCTGACCGTGCCGTCCTGACCGATGGAGATGCTCTGCGCGCCCTGCGGCACGGTGATACCCGGCTCCAGGGCCAGACCCGCGGCCGTGACCAGCTGTCCTTGGGAATCGACACGGAAGCTGCCGTCCCGGGTGAAGGCGGTGGTGCCGTCAGCCTGTAGCACCTGGAAGAAGCCGCGCCCGTCGATCGCGACGTCGAGCGGATTCTCGGTCTGGACCACGTTGCCCTGGGCGTAGAGCTTTTCGGTGGCAAGCACCCGCACGCCGGTACCCAGCGACAGGCCGGTGGGGTCCTCGCTGTTCTGCGTGACCTGGGCACCCGCCTGACGGATGTTCTGGTAGAGCAGATCCTCGAAGGCGGCGCGGCCTTTCTTGAACGCCGTGGTATTGACGTTGGCCAGATTGTTGGAAATGACGGTCATGCGCGTCTGCTGCGCATCGAGGCCGGTCTTGGCGACCCAGAGGGATGAATCCATGGCTTGCGACTCCTTGCGAGGCGTCAGGTCTGGCGGAGCAGGCGGGCGCCGGCTTCCGCGTTGTTTTCCAGGGTGCGCATCATCCGCACCTGCATCTCGAACTTGCGCGACTGCTCGATCATGCTCACCAGTGCTTCGGTAGCATTCACGTTGCTCTGCTCCAACGCACCGGGGATCACGCTGTCGCCGGCCATGGGCAGAGCCGCCTCCCCTTCGCGCAGACGGAACAGACCATCAGCACCGCGCATCAGGGTTTCCGGTCCGGCCTCGATCACCTGCAGCCTGGCCACCGCCGCCCGCGTATCCGGGCCGGCGCCGGTGGGCACGATCGACACGGTGCCGTCGTCCCCGATCGCCAGGTCGTCGTGAGGCGGGACGGCAACCGGCCCGCCATCGCCGAGAACCGGGTGACCGGCGGCCGTGGCCAGTTGCCCGAGGGCGTTGACCTGCAGATTGCCGGCCCGGGTGTAACCGACGGTGCCGTCGTCCGCCTGTACCGCCAGCCAGCCATCACCGCGCAGGGCAATATCCAGCGCCCGGCCCGTGTTCACGACACCGCCTGACCGGGCGTCGAAGCCGCCGGCGCTGCCCGCGGCATTCACCCGGGTGGCCCAGCCGGCGCCGGCGACAGGGGCACTGCCGGCCGCCGCCAGTTCCGCACGGAAGCCTGCGGTAGACACGTTGGCGAGATTGTTGGTGGTCACGCCCAGGGCCTGCCGCGTCTGGCTGGCCCCGGTCATGGCAATGAAGAGCGCGCGGTCCATCAGCGGAGATTGATGATGGTCTGGGTAATGGTGTCGGCCGTGGAGATCATCTGCGAGTTCGCCTGGAAGTTGCGCTGAGCCGTGATCATGTCGACCAGTTGCTCGGTCAGGTCGACGTTGGAACCTTCCAGCGCACCCGACTGGATGAGGCCGAGATCGGAACTCCCGGCGCTGCCACGCAGGGGCTCACCGGCGGCAAACGTCGAGCCCCAGGTGCTGTCACCCAGTTGTTCAAGACCCTGCGGATTGGCGAAGCGGGTCAGGGCCACCTGACCGAGTGCGTTGGACTGCCCGTTGGAATAACGCGCCTGGACGATGCCTTCCTGGGTCACTTCGATGCCGGTGATACGGCCAGTCGCGAAGCCATCCTGGGTGAGGCTGGCCACGCTGAAGGATTCCCCGTACTGCGTGGAGGCCCCCATTTCCAGGGTGATATCAAGCGGTGCTGCGCCATTGGCCAGGACATAGGTTGGAAGCACGATTTCACCGTTGGCCGGCGTGGTCAGTGCACCGCTGCTGTCGTAGGTAATGGTGTTGGCGCCGCCGACCAGAGTGCCGTCAATGGCGGTGTGCACGTCCCAGGTGTTGGGCGTCGCCCCCTTGACGAAGTAGAGGGTGGCGGCATGGGACGCACCGAGGGAGTCGTACACGGTCGCGGAGGTCGTGTGATTGAAGGTCTCCGGATCGGTTGCGTCAAACGCCAGTGCCGGGGCAGTCGCCGATGCCGGCAGATTGGCCTCCACGTCCAGGCCGGTGGTCGCCGCCGGCGCGTTGTCGGCGGAGGACAGGCGCAATGAGGTCAGCGAGCCGGTATCGAAACGTCCGCCGGCCAGCGCCGGGAACACTTGCAGGGACTGCCCCAGGCTGTTCACCACCTCACCATCGCGGTTGACCTTGAACGCCCCGGCCCGGCTGTAGACCTGGCTGCCGTTATCGTCGAGCGTGAAGAAGCCGTCACCGCTGATCGCCAGATCCAGCGCGTTTTCGGTGAATTCAATGTTGCCCTGGCCGAACTGTTGCGCCACATCGGATACCCGCACGCCGCTGCCGATACGCGACGTCCCGAGACTCTGGGCGCTGTTGGCGAAGACATCCGCGAACTCCGCGCGCGAAGCCTTGAAACCGGTGGTGCCGACGTTGGCGATGTTGTTGGCGATGACGTTCAGATCGGACGACGCCGCATTGAGGCCGCTGAGGGCGATTCGGAAACTCATGACGTGCTCCTCGTGATTGTTAGAGAATGCGGCGGACGTCGCCCAGTGCGACGTTGCCGAGGGTGAGGGTATGAAGGTTCAGGTCGGGACCGGACAGGTCCACGCTGTCGACCCGGCCGACGGCCAGTACCGGCAGAGCCTGCTCGGATTCACCGTCCCGGACAGACGCCCGGACGCTGTAACTGCCGGCCGGCAATGCGCCACCGGCATTGTCGAGACCATCCCATTGGAACGAGACCAGGCCCGCGGCACGGGTGCCGAGATCGAGGGTGCGCATGGTCTGGCCCGCGGCGTCGACAATATCGATGCGCACGGCGCCGGCCGCCGACAAGTCCAGGGCGCCGGCAGCACCACCACCGTCATGGACAAGCGTATCGCTTGCCACCAGCACATCGCGGCCGATCAGACTGGCTGCCGTCAGCGCCTTGTCCGCCGACAGCGATTCGGTCAGCCGGTCGAGACCCGTCTTGAGTTCGGACACGCCGGTGGCGGTACTGAACTGGGCCAGCTGGGCGAGGAAATCGCCGTTTTCCATCGGCTTGAGCGGATCCTGATTCTTCATCTGGGCCAGCATCAGTTCGAGGAACTGATCCTGACCGATGTCCTTCTTGTTCCCGACGGCACCGGTCGAAGCCGAGCCGAGACCGAGAGACTGCAATGCGCTGACGTCCATGTCGGGCTCCCTTCTACTTGCCGAGTTCGAGCGTGCGCAGCATCAGATCCTTGGTCGTGCTGAGCACTTCCACGCTGTTCTGGTAGCTGCGTGAGGCCGAGATCATGTCCACCATCTGTTCGACCACGTCGACGTTGGGGGCATACACATAGCCTTCGGCATCCGCGGCCGGGTGGCCGGGCTGATACCGGCGCTGCGGCTCGGCGGTGCTTTCCACCACCCCCGCGATACTCACGCCGGCATTACCCGAGGCATCGGGGCGAGACGCATGGAAGACCGGGTGCAGGGCACGATAAGTGGTGGCCGGGTCGCCGGTTACCGCGTCGGCGTTGGCCATGTTGCTGGCGACGGTGTTGAGCCGCACCGACTGGGCGGCCATGGCCGAACCGGCAATATCGAAAATTCCGAAGCCCGCCATGATTATCGACCTCCGGTAATGGCCAGCATCAGCGACTGAATACGCCCATTGGCGAAATCCAGGCTGGCGCGATAACGGGTCGCGGCTTCCGCAAAGCGGGCCTGTTCCTGGGAGGCGTCAACGGTATTGCCGTCAGCGCTGGGTTGCAGGGGCTGGCGATAGACAACACCCGCCGCCGCGGCCCCCGTGCCACTGAGGTGGCTGCCCGCGCTTCGGGCCATGGTCAGGCCGCCATGGGAGACGCCGGCCAGCACCTGGCGAAAGTCGATATCCCGCGCCTTGTAATTGGGGGTGTCCGCATTGGCCAGATTCGCGGCCAGCACGGACAGCCGGTCACGGTTGACGCGCAACGCATCCGCATGGATGCCGTAGATGGCGTCGCTGGCAGCTCCTATCGGTTGAGTCATCGCTCACAGGTCCCTGAATCGGTCACGGGAACCCTGGAGCAAGCCGCGTGCCACGGGTAAAGACACGGCACCGCAAAACGGTCCTAGAAACCCGCGGGCGGGGCAGGGTACGCCCGTGGCCGGGTTACCACTGGGAGCCAGGGGATTCTCGAAATTAAGCGATCTCGTTCAACGAGTTAAGTCGTTCCAGTATGCCCTGCGCGAGCTCATCGGAACTGAATTTCGGCACGAACTTGTCGGCTCCGACACGGGCCACCATCGCGTTGTTGAACACACCGGACAGCGACGTATGCAGTAGAACGTAAAGGCCAGCAAAGCGCGGATCGCGACGAATTTCCGTCGTTAACGTATAGCCATCCATGTCGGGCATCTCCACGTCGGAGATCACCATCAACAGTTCGCTGTCGATCGACTGCCCCCCGGCGACCATGCTTTCCAGCATCTGCAGTGCCTCGCGACCGCTGGTGACCAGAATCGCCTCCAGCCCCAGCTGCTGCAGGGTCCCGGCGATCTGCGTGCGCGCCACCCGCGAGTCGTCGGCGACGAGAACCCGTCGCGTTCCCCGCGTGGGCTTCTCCGCCGCCCGCGAAATCAGCTCGGCGGAGACCGTGGCCGGCGGCGACGAGAACTCCGCGAGCACCCGTTCGACGTCGATGATCTCGATGATGTCATCGCCGATGCGGGTCACTGCCGTCAGATAGCTGGCGGGATCATCCTCGCGCGGCGCCCGAACGTGGGCGACGTCCACGTTAACGATCCGCTCCACCCGCTCCACCTGAAACCCCTGCACGCAGCGGTTGAACTCGGAGATCACCAGATGCCCGGCCGGGGCACGCGCGGGGGCCGGCAGTCCGATGGCGGCGGCGAGGTCCAGAACGCTCACCAGCCGACCGCGGGTGGAGGCAAGCCCACGAAATACAGCCGGCGCGCCGGGCATCCGCCGAATCGGCGGCATCGGCACGATTTCCTGCACCTTGAAGACATTGATGCCGTAGAGAACCTCGGTGCCCAGCCGGAACAGCAGCAGTGCCAGCCGGTTGTAGCCCGCCAGCCGCGTGCGCTGATCGACCTGTGACAGCAGTTGTGAATCCATGGATGCCTCCTTGCGGCAGGTAACGGCCGCCCGGCAGCGGATTTGAGTCGCGCCGTGGCACGTCGATTGCTTTACATCAGGCATGACCATCCGTCCCCACATTCATGTCGGGCTGACCATCAGCCTTGTGCTGCTGTCCAGCGCGTCGATGGCCGCACAATGGCACGACGTCGCCGACATCCGCGCGGCCGCCGAACGGACGCTGGGCGGTAACGGTGTGCATGCCGAAGCCTCCAGCCTGGATCAGCGTCTGCGGCTGGCGGTCTGTACCGAACCGCTGGTCGCCGATCCCGGCCGCGCGGCGCCGGGGGCGACCCGGGTGACCGTGCGCGTGGCCTGCCCGGCGCCCAACTGGTCCCTTTATGTTCCGGTGCGCCTGTCGCGACAGCAGTCGGTGGTAGTGCTGACGCGGGCGGTGAATCGCGGTCACGTGATCACGGCCGCGGATGTTGAAGTGATCACGCGGCAGGCCAGGTCCGGTTATCCGGTGCTGCGTGACGCGGCCCACGCGGTGGGTCAGCGACTTCGCCGCCCGGCGGCCGCGGGCACTGAACTGACGCCATCCTGGCTGGAAACGCCCGCCGTGATTCGACGCGGCCAGCGGGTAATTCTGGTCGCCCGATCCGGCGGACTGGAGATCAGGACCAACGGTGAAGCCATGAGTGACGGCGGTACCGGTCAGCAGATCCAGGTCCGCAATCTTTCCAGCGGCCGGATGGTCAGCGCACGCGTGCGCAACGGCGACATCGTGGATGTTGCGTTCTGAATCCAGGGCCGAGGATCTTTTTCCACCCGACCGCTAAAAATTTGACGCTGGCGACCGATACCCGTCACAAGCAAGCAGGCATGGAGACAACTTTGAGTCATCGAATCGACAATCCCGGATCCACCCCCGGCGTCACCGGCAACCGCCTCCGTACCAACCAGGCGTCGGCCGAAGCCAGCGGCAGCAACCGGCCGGACAGTGTGCCCGCGACCGATTCGGTCCGGCTCACGCGCGACGCACAGCAACTGCAGTCGCTGGCCGACAACCTGAAAACGGGAGACGACGTGGACACCGCCAAGGTCGCGCGGCTGCGCGAAGCCGTTCTCAGCGGCGACTATTCGATCAATCCTGCGCGGATTGCGGATCGTCTGCTCGCATTCGAGACCACCATCAACCGCGCATGAGCCATTCCAGCCTTCATCGACGGCAACTGGCCGAGGTGCTGGCACTGACCCGCCACTGCCATCGGCAGCTGCGGGCCCAGCAACAGGCCCTGCAGATACGCGACTACAGTGGCTTGATGGAAAGCAGTCGGGAACTCGAACGGATCAGCACTCGTCTGGGCCGCGAGTACGAGACCTTTCTCGCCGGCACTGGTCACCGCGATCTGGCCGCCCTGATGGCAACCGCCGCGTCCGGCATCAGCCAGGCAGCCCTGCACCGACTTCAGCGCGCGGCAGCCCGTTGTGCGGACCTCAATCTGGCCAACGCGGCCCTGGTCAGCACACGCGCCGGCCGGTTATCACGCCTGACCCGCGAGTTGCACCAGGCCGACGGCGGCGGCCTGTATACCGGCGGCGGCCGCCCCGGCGCCGACGCGGTCATGGCCTGTCGCAGTCTGGGGCAGGCCTGAATGTCGATCAGGGCGTAGCGGCACTACCCCTGGCACGGCGCACTTTCCGGTGCCATGCAATCAGGGCCGGCATCCCGACAATCTCGACGGCTATCGCCAGCACCACAAACCCGATGCTGAAAACCGTGTCGGGAAAGCCCTGATCGACCAGCGCCAGAATCCGGCCGACGCCGCCGAGAAAGACCACCGCCAGCACGCCGTCGAGCACCGGGCCGTATCGTTCCAGCCGGAACACGCACAGGCACAGCAGCAACCCCAGTCCCAGCCAGATGGCGGCCAGAAACCGGAACTGGCTGTTGAGCACCGCGTCGTTGGCGGCCTCGGCCGACAACTGCACACCCAGCGCGGCCTGACCCGGCACGCCCAGAATCATGTCGGCAGTGCCGGTAACGATCGCCAGTGCGGCCAGCAGCAGCACCACGGTCTTGAATGCTTTCATCGATGATCTCCCTGCCCGGCGTGACGGACACTGTTTGTCGATTGCTTGCGCCCGCCCCGAAACCACACTGTACCGCGTCACCCGCGGGACAGTCGCCGACGCAGGGCCCACAGCGATAGCGGCGCGAACACCGCCGTGATCGCCAGGGACCAGGCCAGCACACCCAGTGCCGGCATCAGCACGTCGCCGTCGCCGAGCAGGCCACGCACGGCGTCCGCCAGCAACGACACCGGGTTGACGTGCACCACCGTCTGCAGCCAGGCGGGCATGGTTTCGACCGGCACGAAGGCATTGCTGACGAAGGTCACCGGAAACAGCGCGGTGAAGCCGAATAGCTGAACGTGTTCCGGGTCACGGGCGATCACCCCCACCAGCACCATCAGCCAGGACATGGCCAGGGCAAAGGTGAGCACCAGTGCGATCGCGCCCAGGACAGCGACCGGCGACGTAATCACCCGAAACCCCAGCAGATACCCCACCGCCAGCAACAGCAGGATGCACCAGCCCTGCTTGACCAGGTCGGCGATGATGCGGCCGGCCAGCGGGGTCCAGGGGCCGATGGGCAGCGACCGCAAGCGGTCGAAGAAGCCCTTGGTGAGATCGGTGTTGAGCCCGTGGCCGACGTATACCGTGACGAAGGTCATGTTCATCACGATCACGCCGGGCAGCATGTAGGCGAGATAGTCCGCCGTGGTGCCGGCGATCGCACCACCGAACACGAACAGGAACAGCAGCAGGAACAGCACCGGCTGGATGCTGAAATCCGCCAGTTCCCAGGGGTTGTGGCGAATCTGCAGCAGGGTGCGCCAGGCCAGGGTGGCGGTCTGCTGGGCAGCGGCGGCCAGCCGCGGACGCCGAGTCACGGGATCGACGCTCATGCCGGGGGCTCGTCGTCGGGCACGGCATGACGGCCGGTCAGCGCGAGGAATACGTCATCCAGGCTGGGCTGACGCAGGGCCAGGTCGGTGACCGGGATGGCCGCCGCGTCCAGCCGGCGGACCAGTTCGACCATCACGCCGGGATCGGCGACCGGCGCGGTCAACCGCTCGCCGTCCGCCTGCGGCTCGGCACCGACCAGTTCGGCCACGATGGGTCGCAGCCGGTCGATATCGGCGGGATTGCGCACCCGGACCACCAGTGCCCGGTCGCCGACCCGGGCCTTGAGCGCCGCAGGCGTGCCCGTGGCGATCACCTGACCGGCATCGATCACCGCCAGGTCATCCGCCAGCTGGTCGGCCTCGTCGAGATACTGGGTGGTCAGCAGGACCGTCGTGCCCTCGGCCACCAGCTGCCGGATCAGCGCCCAGAGTTGCAGGCGGGCGCGGGGGTCCAGTCCGGTGGTGGGCTCGTCCAGGAACAGGATCGCCGGGCGCCCCACCAGACTGGCGGCCAGGTCCAGCCGGCGGCGCATGCCGCCGGAATAGGTCTGGGCGGCGCGATGGGCGGCTTCGGTCAGCGCGAACTGCCCCAGCAGTTCGCCGGCGCGCTGGCGTGACGCGGTACGCGACAGCCCCAGCAAGCGGCCGATCAGGATCAGGTTCTCGCGGCCGGTGAGTTTGTCGTCCACCGCGGCGTACTGGCCGGTCAGCCCGATGCGGCGCCGCACCTCGGCCGCCTGACCGACCACGTCGAACCCGTCGACACGGGCCTCGCCGGCATCCGGCGCCAGCAGCGTGGTGAGAATGCGCACGGCGGTGGTCTTGCCCGCCCCGTTGGGGCCCAGCACGCCCAGCACCGTACCGGGCGGCGCGGTCAGGTCGACGCCGTCCAGCGCCCGCGTGGCGCCGAAATTCTTGACCAGGCCGCGGGCCTGAATGGCGGGTGTCATGGCAGCCTGGCGGATTCGATGGGGCGGGCGGCAGGGGCGTCATCGTCCACCGAACCGGGCATTCTGTCCACCGCAAGCCATGCCGACCGGGCCACGGTTGTCGTGGTGGCGACCCGCAGGCACCATCGGTGACCGACCCACTCCGGCGGTTGCTGCCAACCGGGAGCTTTCGTGAAGTCCTGCCTGACCGGCCTCGCCTGCCTGATACTGCTGCTGCATGCCGAACCGGCACCGGCCCAGAAGCAGGGCGATATCGTCGTGCTCACCGGCCTGGCCCATATCCGGCCGGACGAATCCAGCAGCACCGTGCGCACCCGGGTGCGGCCCGGGCTGGCCACCCTGCTGACCGGCGACAGTTTCGACTCTCCCGGCACCAGCTTGTCGGTGAGCAACTCCAGCACTCTCGCGATGGTGGCGAAGCTGTTTCTGACCGATCATCTGGCGGTAGCCGTGGACGGCGGCATACCAGTGAAATTCGACATCAGCGGCCGCGGGATGGTGGCACCACCCGGCCTGACCGGCGAACTGCTGAGCGTCGACCTGGGCGACCCCGACAACAATCCGATTGGCGAAGCCCGCCAGTGGAGCCCGGTGTTCATGCTGCAGTACAACTTCGGTGAACCGGATGCCACGTTCCGCCCGTACATCGGGCTGGGTGCGACCTATACCTTCTTCACCGACGTGGGCCTCAGCGATGGTGTGCGCTCGGACATTCGCGACAACTTCGGCACGCCGCTGGCCCTGGCCGCGGGCAAGCCCGGCCCCACGTCGGTATCGCCGGAGGCGACCTCCGATTTCGCCCCCGTCTACAGCCTGGGCGGCAGCTACAAGCTGGGCGATCGCTGGAGCCTGTCGATGGCCGCGACCCACCTGGGCCTGGAATCCGACTCCATCATTCGCGTGAGGGCCGATGACGGCACGGAGCTGGCCGAAAGCCGCAGCGAGCTCGATCTCGGCACCTTCGTGTTCAGCCTGCTGGTCGGTTACAACTTCCAGTGAACGGCCGGCCCCGCCAACCCATCCGGGTGGGGTCGGCACCCATCATTACCGCTAGGTTGATGGAAATATCCGGGGTACGCGCCAACGTGGCGCGTCCCGGGACCATTGTGGTCATAACGATCCAGAGAGGAGATTCATCATGGCAACCCCTGCCGCACAAAGTCATCAGACGCTGCCGTTCGACGACCGCAACATAAACTGGTTGCCACTGGGCGACATCGAGCCGCTGCTCGAGGGCGTCGACGCCTGGTTCTACGATGTCGACGAAAAGCAGGGCGCCGTCGACGCACTCCTGCGCTTCCCGGCCCATGCCCGCATCGTGCTGCACCGCCACCTGGCCCCCTACCGGACGCTGGTACTGCAGGGCGAACTGCGGCTGTACGACGGTGACGACAACCTCACCGAAATCCGCCCGGTGGGCAGCTACGTCTACAGCGACGGCAATGGCGAACCGCACAGCGAAGGCGGCGGCGATCAGGACGTCATCGTGTTCTTCAGCAACCGCAACATCCGAGCCGACGGGGCGGTATACGAGTTGCTGGATGCCGATCTGAACACCATCAAGTACCTGAGCATGGCCGACTTCAAGGCGATTCAGGCGATGCAGACATCCGGCGGCTGAGCCGCTGATCCGCCCGCCGCGGATAGCCGGAACGCGGATTGATGATCGACGCGAGCGGCGACGAATCGCCCGTTGACGCCGTTGTGGTCGGTGCCGGCTTCGCCGGCCTGTACATGGTGCATCGCCTGCGCGACCACCTGGGCCTGTCGGTGCGCGGCATCGAGGCCGCCGAGGGGGTGGGCGGCACCTGGTACTGGAATCGCTACCCCGGCGCGCGCTGCGATATCGAAAGCCAGCTTTACTGCTATTCGTTCTCCCGCGAGCTCGAGCAGGAATGGGACTGGTCCGAGCGCTTCCCGGCCCAGCCGGAGGTGTTGCGATACCTCAACCACGTTGCCGAGCGTTTCGACCTCAAGCGAAGTTTCACCTTTGGCACCCGCGTGGTCGGGGCCGACCTCGATGAAACCAGCGATACCTGGCTGGTGCGCACCGACCGCGGAGAACGGTTACGGGCGCGCTTCCTCGTCGCCGCCACCGGCAACCTGTCGGCCGGACGGGTTCCGGATTTCCCCGGCCGCGAAAACTTCCGCGGTCACACCTACTTCACGGGCGACTGGCCGCATCAACCGGTGGATTTTTCCGGCCGACGCGTGGCATTGATCGGCACCGGCTCCACCGGGGTACAACTGGTGCCCCATGTTGCACGACAGGCCGCCGCCCTGACCGTGTTCCAGCGGACCCCGGCCTACGCCTGCCCGCTGGGCAACCGGCCGATCGATGCCGGAACCATGGCACGCATCAAGGCCGACTACCCGGCCATCCGTCAGCGCGAATGGGACTTCCCCGGCGGGGTGATCTTCGACGACGTGCGGCCATCGGCGCTGGCTGAATCCGCCGAGGAACGGCAACGTTTCTACGAGCAGAAGTGGCAGGCCGGCGGCATGAACCTGTGGCTGGGCAGCTACGAGGACATTCTCCTCGACGAACGGGCCAATGAAACGGTGGCCGGATTCGTCCGGGACAAGATCCGGAGCCGGGTGGACGACCCGGATACCGCCGAAAAGCTCACCCCCCGGGGCTACCCCTTCGGCGCCAAGCGCCAGACGCTGGAGGATGGCTACTACGAGGCCTTCAACCAGCCCCATGTCGAACTGGTGGATGTGAAAGCCACGCCGATCGAGTGCATTACGCCCGACGGCATCCGCACCGCGGACCGGCACCACCCGGTGGACGACATCATCTTCGCCACCGGCTTCGATGCCTTTACCGGCGCCCTCTACCGGATGAACATACGCGGCCGGGGCGGGCGCCTGCTGTCCGACCACTGGGCCGCCGGTCCCCGACCCTATCTGGGCCTGAACACCAGCGGCTTTCCCAACCTGTTTTTCATCACCGGGCCGTTGAGTCCGTCGGTGCTGTTCAACATGCCGCGCGCGATCGAGCAGCACTGCGACTGGATCGCGGACTGCATCGCCTGGTTGCAGGCGCACGACTACCAGGCGATCGAGGCAGAACCCGACGCCGAAGCGGACTGGGTCGACCACGTGCGCGAAGTCGCCGACGCCACCCTGCTACCACAAGCGGATTCCTGGTATCTGGGCGCCAACGTCCCGGGCAAGCCGCGCGTGTTCATGGTGTATCTGGGCGGCTGCGCCAATTACAAGCGAATCTGCGACGACGTTGCCGCCGACCATTATCGGGGGTTACGGCTCATATCGGCGGCGGCAACCGTTGGCGGCGATTAAGCCTTCTCTTCGGGGTCGGAAAGCAGCGGCATGTGCTCCTGCTGCCGGGTCCACTTGCCGGCGGGCCGGTCCCGGTACTGGAAATATTCATTGGTGAAATTGCCCTGATCACAGACCCAGCGGAAGGGCGCCGCGGGCAGTTCCCCGGGTTCAAACAGGGTCGCCATCATGCCCGGACCGGTCAGGTCGTAGACCGAGGCGATGCTGCCCGCGTCAACGTTGGCGACGATGCGCTGAATCATGCGCGCCAGGGTCGGATTGTCCGGGCAACTGGCCATCCAGTAGTTGGTGACACGACCGGCACGAGAAAGGACAAAGAATTCCCGCGAATCACGCGGCACCACCCAGCCAAGCGGCCAGACTGAATGCGCATCGATATCCATGTAGACCCCGCCGAACTTCTGCAGGATCAGCACGCGCCAGAAATCCGCGCGCGCCGCGCCGATCCGCAACCGTTTATAGCTGGCGACAATCTCGGCGGGAAAATTCGCAGCCACGAAATCGGCTGCCGCCTCGTCGGTCATCAGGCGGTAGGCGTGGCAGGGCGACATCAACCGATTGCACAGGTAATTCAGATAAACCGGCAACGTCACGCGATCGGTGAAATTGGTCTGCCACAGCACCCGCGGAACCCGTGCACGGGCGCGCGCCGGCAGCAGAGGCCCGGACGACGCGGGAAGGGTGAATCGCTTGCCGGGAAACACGGCATGGAACCCGTAGCCCAGCAGCTTCAGCGCATTGCCCAGCACCTTGATCAGCCGGTAGGCCACCAAACGCCAGAGATGCGTTCCGAACACGTTGAATTCACCTCTTCAATTAAATCGGGTCGCTCGCACGGCGCGCGGCGATTCCGGGCTGCTGCATTGTCGAGGGTCCCGCCGGTCCGGGCAAGATGTCTGCGCCAGACTATGCCGTCAGGCCGGACGCCGCTACCCTGAATCCACACAAGCCGGGCAGGTCCCGTTGAACGGCAGAGACGGCGGCCACGACCCGATTCAACTGCCACCAAGGAGGAGACATGAAACAGGAATCGATGGCCGCTCCGGCCACCGGCAACACCATCGGCGAGGCGCTGACCCGCAGCGTGCGCCGCAACCCCGGGGCAACCGCCCTGATCTTCGGCGATCGCCGGTGGACATTCGCGGAACTGGATGTCGCGGTGAACCGCGTCGCCAACGGTCTGATCGCGTCGGGCCTGCAGCCGGGCGAACGCGTTGCCGCCTACGCGCACAACTCGGATTCCTACGCCCTCCTGTGGCTGGCCTGCTGCCGGGCCGGCCTGGTGCATGTGCCGGTCAACTATTCCATGACCACCTCGGAGCTGGCCTACATCCTGGAACAATGCGGTGCGTCGGCGCTGTTCATCGACGACCAGGCCCACGCCGACGTGGACACCGCCCAGCAGGGCAGCCAGGTCCGGCTGCTCGGGCACATGACGGGGGGCGGCGAGCCGGATGTACTGGCCTGGGCACAGGGCGGCGCCAGCGATGCCGCGCCGGGAGTGCCGGTGGCGGAAACCGAGCTGGCGCAGCTGCTTTACACCTCCGGCACCACCTCCGCGCCCAAGGGTGCGATGATGACCCACCGGGCGCTCATGGCCCACTACACCAGCACCATTATCACCCTGTCGATCGATCCGAATGACCTGTTCCTCGGCGCGCTGCCGCTGTATCACTCAGCGCCGACACACGTGTTCCTGATGCCGCAGCTGCTCATGGGCGGCGCGACCGTGCTCATTGACGGTCCCAAGCCCAACCTGGTGTTCGATTACATCGAGAACCACCGGGCGGCGGCCTTCTTCGCGCCGCCCACCGCCTGGATCGCCCTGCTGCGCCATGAAGACTTCGACAAGCGCGATCTCTCGGCGCTCAAGAAGGCCTATTACGGTGCGGCAATCATGCCCGAGCCGGTGCTGCACGAACTGCGCGAGCGACTACCCGGGCTGCAGGTCTATAACTGCTACGGGCAGAGCGAGATCGGACCGCTGGCCACCGTGCTGCAGCCCGAGGAGCATGACGAACGCCCCACCTCGGCCGGCCGGCCGGTGTTCAACGTGGACATGCGCATCGTCGACGAGGACATGAACGACGTGCCCATGGGAGAACTGGGCGAGATCGTCTATCGCTCCCCCCAGCTGCTCCAGGCCTACTGGGACAAGCCCGACCAGACCGAGGAATCCTTCGCCGGCGGCTGGTTCCACTCCGGGGATGTGGGCCGTTTGGACGAAGGCGGTTACCTGTACGTGGTGGACCGCATCAAGGACATCATCAATACTGGCGGCGTCACGCTGTCCAGTCGCGACGTGGAAGACTGCCTCTACACCCATCCGGCGGTAGCCGAAGTGGCGGTGATCGGCCTGCCGGACGACAAGTGGATCGAGAAAGTGGCCGCGGTGGTCTGCCTGAAAGCGGGCGAAAGCGCCGATGCGGCCGAGCTGGAGGCCCACGCCCGCAAGCATCTGTCGGCCTATAAGGTGCCGAAGGTGTTCCATTTCGTGGACGACCTGCCGCGCAACGCCTCGGGCAAGCTGCTCAAACGCGAACTGCGCGACCGCTTCAGCGAATAGGCCGCGGTATCGGCATCGGGGTCAGTGCCGGGCAGCCCGGCACTGACCCGGCGTACGATCGAACCGGCGCCGGAAACTGCGGGTCATGTGGCTCTGATCGGCAAAACCGCAGCGGCTGGCGACACACTTCAACGGCAACTCGCTTTCTTCGAGTAGCCGGCGGGCGGCGTCGATGCGCTGGTCCAACACGAAGGCATGGGGCGGTGCCCCGAAAGCCGCCCGAAAGCGCCGGGCGAAGGCGTAGACACTCAGACCGGCCACCCCGGCCAGTTCCGACAACGCCATGTTGCGATGCAGGTTGGCGTGGATGTATTCCAGCAGTTGCCGACGCTGGCGCGGTGACAATCCGCCACCAGCGCCGCCCGGTTCGCGGAAGGCCACGTCCGCGTAGTGGCGCAGGATGTGCACGCAAGCCTGGTTGAGCACAGCCTCGGCGAACAAGCGTCCGCCGAGGCCCGGGCAACGGGCCTCCTTCGCCAGTTGCTGCACCAGGCCGCAAAGGTAGCCGTCCTCGGCCTTGAGCAGATCGTGCAGTTCTACATCGCTGACCTCTCGGTCAAACGCGTCCGCGGCCACCCGTGTTAGTTGTTCGGGAGAAAGATAGAGGTGGGTCACCTCAACGTCTTGACTCCACCGCCAATGGGCCTGCATGCGGTGGCTGAGGAACGAAATGTTGCCTGGTGCTACGCACTCATTGCGCCAGCGGCTGACACACTGCCGAGACATTGGCGATATACCGCGGCCATAAGCCACGATCATGTAATCGTGCATGCGGGGAACGAACACGTCCGAGGGCGCATAGTGCCAGCCACGCAGGCGCATACCGCCCCAATCGAGGTCATCCGTGTTGAAGGTCATCCGGCCCGGCACCCATGCCGGCAGTTCGTCCGGTGTGATCGGCTCGGTCATAAATCGTCCAAAAGCCCAACCCGTACCGAATATACGCTGCCCGCGGCGGCTGCGCCAACAGCGGCCGGTACCGGGCTCTCTACGGGCGTGCCACGCCCGTAGAGCCTCAGGCTGAGGTCAAGCGAGGTTCCTGAGCCCGACTCTCGCCCTCATCCGGGTCGTTAGGATCGACCAGCCCGATGCGGGTAGCCACCCACACCGCCTCGGTACGCTTATGCACATCCAGCTTCAGATAGATATTCTTGAGGTGATACTTGACCGTGTTAATGCTGATGAACTGCGCTTGCGCAATACGCTGGTTTGACCAGCCGCGGGCAACCAGCTGAAGCACCCGCTTTTCCCGCCGGGTGAGTGGCTCCACCAGCAACACGTCATGGTCCGCGGGACGATTGAGACACAGCATAGCAACGCACCTCCTTTGGGGCGCGCCGGATCGCGGCGAGGCCGATGAGGCGTGTGCCGGATTGCTCCGGCGGTAACACCCGCGTCGACGACTGCCTGCGCGGCGCACCGTTCGATCTTGTTGGAATTCTGATCACAATGCCGGCCCGAAGCCGGCTCGCCGAGTGTGCTCCGGCCCACAGTGGGCGTATTGAACGCAACAACCGGCCTTATTGAATGCCCTTGCGGCCCCGGCTACTCGGAATCGTGCTTCAAGCGGCCCTGCGCCTCGGCATAGGACAGCTCCAGAATGCCGGACTGCTGCATCGACCGGCCCAGCGAATGGGCCAGGGCAAATGCCGAGGCCCGGCGGTAGAAACCCAGCCGCTTTTCATGCACCGGCAGCACTTCATCCATGCTATCCGCGTCGTCCAGGCGCTGTTCGAACGCCTCCCGCTTGCGCTGAAGCTCGTCCATGAAGGCCGGGTCGTCGGCCATGTCATCAGCCAGCGCCAGGGTCCAGGTCATGTCCGGCTGCAGCTCGCATTCGCCGATGAAACGGCCGGCGATGTCCGCGCTCCACATCGAGGGGGGATTGATGGATAGCCGGTACGTGCCCTCCTTGCAGTACAGGTAGTAGGGTTTGCCCGGCACCGGCTGGAAGCGGAACTCGCTTTCCAGCACGAACAGCGAGGTGAACAGCTCGGTCGACACCTGTTCGACATGCTTGGCCGGCACCGCGGCCAGCCCCGCGCGCTGCTGGCTGAGGGTATTCAGTACCAGCGAGCCGCCCTTGCCCTGCGGATTCGGGTTGTCGGCCATTCGGTTGCCCTGGTCGTGGAAATATATCGGGGGAGCGCCCCCGGCCTACCTCTAGAACGTGGGGCGAGCTCGCGCGGATGCAAGATCGCACACCGGCAGCGACATCACGTCAGTCGTCCCGGTGGTCGCGTGCGGGCGGTTTGAGCAGGCCCGACACCAGACGACCGATGCCCCGGTTGGTACCCCGGATCTGCCGGTAGACCAGGCTGCTGGTGTGGTCGTGAACCTCGCGGGCAGGCCGGCTGCCCGACCCGCAGAGATCGAAGGAAAGGTCGGCGACCGCCCGGTGGATGCGTTCGACCGACGCGGTGGCAAAATCCACGGTTTCCTCCACCAGCTGGCGGTTGGCTTCCAGGTCGTGGCGAGCCTGCACCTCGCGCCGGGCGTCGGCCAGGCGGGCCTGTAATCCAGCCAGATCGCGGCCATCGGCGCGAAGCCGACCATGAAGGCGCCACAGCACCGCCGCGACGATTGCCTGCAGCAACAGGCACGCAATCACGACAGTCATTGCGATCCACCGCGATGGAGTTCGATCCGGGCGTCGATGCCACGCTCCTGCAGTTGCTCTTCCAGCTCGCGCTGCAACTGATCGTAGACCCGCCGGCGAACCAGTCCCGGGGCCACCCCGCTGACCGGGCCGGCCAGGCGGGAATGGGTAGCGGCAACAGCCAGCGGATCGACCACCTCCACCGTGAGGCAAAGGCTTTCCCGCTCGGCCAGTGCATATCGCAGGTCGGCATCCGCCGCATTCATCTGCGTAATCAAGGCTGCCAGCTCATTCCGCAAACCCCGGGCCCGCCACCAGACCAGCGCAGCCGCAGCGAGCAGGACGACACTGCCGGCAACCGGCAAACACCACCAACCGTTCATGCGGATACTCCACCAGATAATGGCGGCATGGTAGCCCACCCCCGGCAACCCGCAAACGGGCTTGCATACCCCCGTCGCGGCCAATCGTGGCGTATGGCCGGGTGGGGTATGCCATTCCGGCTACTGCCTGGAACATGGCCGATTCCGAGTGGCATCCGGTGCTTATGATCGGTGTTGTCGCCGAACGACCGGGCGTTTGCCGATGGCAATAAAAAACGGGGCCGCAATGCGGCCCCGCTGGTGGTCACGGCAGATAACCGGACGGGTCAGCTAATCGCGAACCCGGGGTAACCCTTTTCCTTCAGTTCGTCGCACATCTGGTGATAGGCGTTGGCCCCGCCGATGTACGACAGCAGCCGGCGCGGCTTGCCGTCGATGTTGGCGCCCATGTACCAGGAGTCGGTCTTGACCACGAGGGTCTGGTTGGCCACCTCGTCGTGGTGGTTGACCCATTCGGCCTCCTTCTCCTCGGTCGGCTCGATGGCATGCTGTCCCTGGTCGCGCAGGTAGCCGATGGTGTCGGCCACCCAGCCGCCCTGCTGAATCAGGCAGGTCGCCATGTTGCAGAAGGCGGTGGAGGGGGCCAGCGGGCCGGCCACCGTGAACAGGTTGGGGAAGCCGTGCACCTGCAGGCCGAGGGTGGAACGAATGTCCTTGTCCCACTTTTCCTTCAGCGACTGGTTGCCGCGCCCGCGGATGTCGATGCGGGTGAGCGCGCCGGTACCGGCATCGAAGCCGGTGGCCAACACCAGGATGTCCAGCTCGTACTCGGCGCCGCTTTCCAGCCGCACGCCGGTTTCCGTGATCTCGGCAATCGCATCCTGCTTGACGTCCACCAGGTGCACATTGTCCTGGTTGTACGCCTCGTAGTACTTGGTCTCCAGCGGCACCCGCCGGGTACCGAACCCGTGGCAGGTGGGGATCAGCTTCTCCGCGGTTGCCGGATCCTTCACACGCTCGCGAATGCGGTTGCGCACGAATTCCGAGATGTAGTTGTTCACTTCCTCGTCGAAGAACACTTCCGCGAAACCGAGCCAGAAGTGCAGGCTGCCATCATTCCACAGATCCCACAGACGCTGCTCGCGTTCCTCGGCCGACATCTCGGTGAACGGGGTTTCGCTCAGGTCGTAGTCGAAGCCGGCGAAGGTGTTGAACACCGTCTTCTCGATCTCCGGATACTCTTCGCGCAGCGCATCGCGATCCGCGTCGTCATACTGCGGATTGCGCATCGGAATGGTGTAGTTCGGCGTGCGCTGGAACACGAACATCTCGCCCACTTCCGGGGCGATGGTCTGGATCACCTGGATGCCGGTGGCACCGGTGCCGACCACGCCGACGCGCTTGCCGGCCATTTCGACCTTTTCATGCGGCCAGCGGGCCGTGTGGCAGATCTGACCACGGAACTTCTCGTGCCCGGGAAACGGAATCTGCGGCGCCGAGAGCATGCCCGTGCAGCTGATGAAGAAACGCGTAGTCAGCGTATCACCCTTGTCGGTGGTCACCGTCCACAGCTGATTCTCCTCGTCGTAGGTGGCCGACTCCACGCGCGTCCGGAAGCGGAACTCCTTGCGCAGGTCGAACTTTTCGGTCACGTAGTTGAGGTAGCGCTCGGTTTCGGGCTGGGCCGGGAAACGTTCGCTCCAGTCCCACTCGTCCAGCAGCTCCTGCGAGAACCAGTACTGATAGATGTGCGACTGCGAATCCACTCGGGCGCCCGGGTAGCGATTCCAGTACCAGGTGCCGCCGACATCGGTGCCGGCTTCGAAACCGATCACGGACACCCCCATCTCGCGCAGCTTGTACACCTCGTGGAGCCCGGCGATGCCGGCGCCCACCACAACAGCCTCGTAATCAAGGGCGGCGCCGTTGGTGGTGCCCTCCTCAACGCTTCTTAATGCTTCACCCATTCTATCTCCTCCATATTCTCTGATATATTGAGCCTGCCCGGTATCCGGACAGTTGCCCATTGACTGCCCCGACCGTAGCACGGTGCCTCATAATCCTCGGTCACCCCTTTGGGTAGGGAAAGGCACGTGCTCCACGCCGCGGGCTGGCTTCTCGGCCAGTTCCGCGAGCTTGCCGCAACCTGCAATGCGGGTATTGAACCGATCAACCTCCGTTATTGAACCCTCTTGCGGCAATTGTCCACCTAAGCCTGTGTGGACACATCATCTTAGTCAACGGTGAAGTGCGCCCGATTCGCGGGCGGTTCAGCCAACGTTAAGCCTCCCGACTTAGGATATTGCGTGGCAACAGACCACCATCTCATTCAACGGAAGGAAACGACATGCGTTATCTCACCCTCCCTCTTGCCGCCGCCCTGCTCTGCGCAGGTACCGCGCAGGCGGTCGATCTGGACCTGAACACCAAGATCAATATCGGCGTGAACGCCGAAACCTCGCTCAGCGAGCAGTTCAGCAAGCTCGACGCCAACGATGACGGCGTGATCACTGAAAACGAAGCCGAAGCCAATGCCTCGCTGGCCTCCATGTTCGACACCTACGACAAGGACGACAGTGGCACCCTGACCAGCGCCGAATACAAGGCCGGCTTGCGGGCCCAGGCGGATCAGAGCCTGGCCGAACAGACCAAGGCCGGCGCCAAGGCCGGCTATGAGGCCACCACCGAAGCCGCCGGCAAGGCGGCGGGCAAGGCCAAGTCCGGCGCCAAGGCCGGCTACGAAGCCAGCAAGGATGCCGCCGGCGCCGTGGCCGACAAGACCAAGGCCGGCGTTAGCGCCACCGCCGACGCCGCCGCGGGACTGGCCAACGATTCGCGCAAGGCCGCTGCCGCCAGCGCCAACGCCGGTGTGGAACTGAGCAGCAAGCTTGCCGCTCGGTTCCAGAACCTGGATGGCAACGACGACGGCGTGCTGACCCGCCGCGAGGCCAGTGCCAACGCCGACATCGAAAGCAACTTCGACATGGCCGACGACAACGATGACGGCCTGCTGAACAAGGCCGAGTTCAAGGTGGCGGCGAATGCCCGCGCCGAATCCGGCCTGTTGAACAGCGTGTTCGGCGGCCTGTTCGGCAGCTGATTGCCGAATCGGCAAAAGCCGGTTTTGCAGACCACGCCCCGCGCCACCGCGCGGGGCGTTCTTGTATGCGACCGGGGACAACCGCATATAGTCTGATCAACGAAGCAGACGCGGAGCACACCATGGCAACGGGCTGGGCGAAAGAAGGGGCGGTCCAGGAGCAGATCGACGCCACCGTCGACGACGCAGTCGCACAGGCCCGCCGCCAGCTGGGCGGTGGCCAGTCCCTGACTCACTGCGAGGAATGCGGCGACGCCATTCCCGAGAAGCGCCAGGAGGCCGTGCCCGGCGTGCGGCTGTGCGTGACCTGCCAGAGCGAGGCCGATCAGGCCGAAGCCGGCGCCGCCGGCTTCAACCGCCGCGGCAGCAAGGACAGCCAGCTGCGCTGACGCGCCCATCAAGCGTGCTTGGGCCCCGGTAGCGGGCCGGGTAAACTCCCTCTGACATAAATCTGAAAAGCGGCCTATCCGCTTCGGGGGGAGACGACCATGCGCGCACGACTCATCAGCCTTCCGTTCCTTCTTCTGGCATTGACCGCCTGCGGTGGCGGCTCTGGTGGCGGGGGCTTCAATCTCGGCGGCGATGGCGACGACGGCGGGGACAATCCCGGCCCGGTCTTGCCCGGCGTGCCGCAGATCAACGCACCGCCGGTCGGTGATCCCTACGCCGACAACGGCACCGTGCTCAACATCCTGCCACCGGGCCAGGACGACACCGGCGGACTGGAAAACGCCAGCGTGCCGGGGCCACTACCGGTCAATCAGCTGGGACCCGTGGTGAACCAGGTTTCGAACGCCACCGGGCTGACCCCGGCGCTGGCCGCCGAGGCCCACTTCATGGATCAACTCGGCACCTACGACGCCCTGGCCCACAGTCCACCGGGGCTGACCAACGCGGATCTGGTCCCGACTTATTTCAAGACCGCCGAGTTGCGTGGCCCCGACGACGGCCCCTGGGAAAGCGAGCAGACCGTGAGCGGTGCCGGCTACGAGGTCGCCATCAAGCGCGGCGCGGACAAGGGCGTACCCCACATCTTCGGTGACACCCGGGCGGACGCGCTGTTCGGCACCGGCTACGTTACCGCCGCCGACCGGCTGTTCCTGCTGGACGTGCTCCGCCGCGCCGGCCGGGGCGAGCTGTCGAAATTCCTGGGCCCGGCCGATTTCTCGTTCGACCGCGACATCGCCTTTGCCGCGCCCTATCGCGAGGCCGATCGCACCCGCCAGATCACCGAAACCGCGGCCAAGTTCGGTGCAGCGGGCGAGCAGGTACTCGCCGACGTGCAGGCGTTTGTCGACGGGCTTAATACCTACGTCGCCGAGGTCCGCACCTCGGCCCAGCTGCAGGCGGCGGGCACCTCCAAGCTGCCGATCGAATACCTGGCCCTTGGCGTCGAGCTGCAGGACTTCACCCGCGAGGATGTCCACGCCATCGCCACGCTGATCCAGTCGATCTTCGCCGGCGGCGGCGGTGGTGAGGCCGACAATGTGCGCCTGCTGCATGCCCTTGCCGATCAGACCGCCGACGCGGCCACCGCCTGCCGCCTGTGGCGAGACATCCGTCATGCGCTGGACCCGGCCTCCTCGGTCACCACCACCGAATCCTTCGCCACCCAGTCGCCGGCCGACTACGACGACGACATCTGCCCGCTGCAGGGGGATTTCGCCGCCACCTATCCGGGCAATGCATTCTTCGACGCCGGCAGCTACCAGCCGCACGACTTCTTCACCACCGAGCCCTGCGGGCTGCAGCAGCAGACCGCCTGCCCGAATCCGGTGGTGACCGGCAATCTGCCGCAGCTGCCCGGCACCGGCGAAGTCACGAACGTGCTTGACGAACTGATCGGCGGGATCTTCGACATTCTTGCCGACCGGGAATCCGCCGTGCAGCCGCCGCTGCGGCAAGCTCACCGCGGCCCGCTATCGGCGGGCGAGTTGCAGCAAGTGCGCCAGCGCGTTGCCGGTCTGGCCAGCGCCCTGTCCGACATGGCCGACGGCCTGCCCCGGCAGATTTCCAACGCCCTGCTGGTGGGCGGCGAGCACACTGCCAGCGGCAACCCGATCGCCGTATTCGGCCCGCAGACCAGCTACTTCACCCCGCAGCTGCTGGTGGAAATGGCGGTGCACGGCGGCGACCTGCATACCCGCGGCATGACCTTCGCGGGCCTGCCCTACGTGGTGATCGGCCGCGGCGTGGATTTCGCCTGGAGCGCTACCTCCGGCAGCTCCGACCTGACCGACGTGCGGGCCGTGCGGCTGTGCGCCGCCGAGACCGGCGCGCCGCGGTCCGGCTATCTCGTGAACGGCCAGTGCAAGGCCTTCGACCGCTTCACCGAATCCTGGCCGGCGCGCTGGAATCTGGCCGTGCCCATGGACGACCCGGCCAGCGTGGGCCAGAACGTCGCGGTCACCCGCGACATCATCCGCACCGACGAGTACGGGCCGGTATTTGCCTTCGCCACCGTCAACGGCGACCCGGTGGCGCTGACCCGCCAGCGCAGCACCTACCGGGCCGAACTCGACACCGTGGTGCCCTTCTTCCTGGCCACCCGCAACGACGTGTTCGACGCCGACAGCTTCCTGCGGGTGTTCAACACCACCACCGGCAGCTTCAACTGGTTCTTCGCCGACCGCGACGACATCGCCTTCATCCACTCGGGCCTGTACCCGCGACGGGCCGAGGGCGTGCACCCGGACCTGCCGGTCTGGGGTGACGGCACCCGCGACTGGCAGGGTTTTCTGGATCTGGCCGAACACCCGCAGGCGATCAATCCGTCCCGCGGCTTCCTCGCAAGCTGGAACAACCGGCCGGCCCGCGACTGGTGGGCGGCTGACGCCAACGCCAGCTACGGCCCCAACCACCGCAATGACTCTCTCGACCGCCGGCTTACAGACCTGGTCGACCAGGGCAACGTGACCCGCGCCAACGTGGTCGAGGCGATGGGCGACGCCGCCACCGTGGACCTGCGCGGGCGGGAAATGCTGCCGTCGGCCCTGGACGTGCTCGAGCAAGGCACATTGACGGCCGACGAGCAGACCGCGGTCGACCTGATGCGAGACTGGATCGCCGGCGGCGCCCTGCGCCGCGACCGCGACAACAACGGCGAGTACGACGACGCCGCGGCCGTCGCCCTGATGGACGCCTGGTACAACCCGATGATCGAGCAGGCGCTGCCGCAACTTACCGCGCTGGAAAACGTGAACGGCGGCAACCGCATGATCATGGGTCGCGACAACCCACCGGGGCCCATGGGCTCGGCCTACCAGTCGGGCTACTTCCAGTATCTGGAGCGGGTATTCGACATGGCGCTGAACGCCGACCCGCGGCCTTACCGCGAACTCGAGTGTGGCGGACCCGACGGCAACTGCCGGGCGGCGCTGCGCACCAGCCTGGCCACGGCGCTGGACAGCCTTGGCGGCATCGGCAACCGGGCCAACTGGGACGCCGACGAGGCGGGCGATCGCATCGTCCACCGCCCGCTGGGCCTGTCGGCGGTACCCGCCATCGACTGGCAGAACCGCCCGACCTTCCAGCAGGTAGTGGAATTCGAACGGCGGCGGTAACCCCGCCGCTCTGGCCTACAATATCGTGTGTATTACCAACGGAGCCCCGCTTGAAATCCGCCCTTGCCGTTTCCGCCCTCTGCCTGGCCGGCACCGCGCTGGCCGACGACACCGTGATCCAGCGTGAACTGCACGTGGTGGTCAACGTCGAGGCCTCGCAATCCTGGGAGAGCCACACCGAGGAATACGGGCATCAGCACTGGGACGCCGACACCACCCAGCGCTACGAGCTGCGCACCACGCTGCAGTCGGATACCGGGCTGCACACACGCAATATCCTGAATCCGGACCAGCAGAAACGGCTGCGGGCCAAGACCATCCACCTCGCCCGGCAGGCACGGCGCCGCATCGAGGCCAGCGGTAACGAGTTCACCATTCCCCGCACGCCCGAGGAAAAGGCCGACCTCAACCGCCAGCTCCAGGAAGAACAGGCCGCCTGCGGCGCCGACATGGCCTGCCGGGACGCGGTGATGCAGCGCTACGTGGCGATCTTCGCGGTGCTGGACAATCCCGAGGTGCTCGACCCGGCCACCGACGAGGGCACGCCCCGCTACCGCTATTTCGAACCGTTTTCGGGTTGCGACTCGCAGTGGCAGGTCGAGATGCAGATGACCATGACCGGCACGCGCTACAGCGAAGCCCAGGACGAGGTCGTGCCGTTTACCGAGAAGCGCAGTGCCGACCAGGGCAACGTCGCCCAGGACGTGCCGCTATGCCAGCGGTTCCTGGCGGTGATGGACACCGACGCCGAGGCCGAGCCGTTCTATCTGGAGAACGTCTACGTGCCCTCGGCCGAAGGCGAAACCGTGATCACCGAGGCCGGCTACACCCGCCGCAAGACCGAAAGCCAGCCCATGGTCCCGGGCGTGCTGGGCTGGGCCACCCAGCAGTTGCGCCACGCCGAACCCCGCGGCGAAGTCAGCGCGGAGATTCCGCTGAAGTTTGCGCTCAACAACATTTCCGAGGAATCCGGCTCGTCGAAGGGCACGGCCGAGGTCACGTTGCGCTGGTCGTTCACGCCGCTCGGCGAGGACTGACGCCGAATTCAAGTCAGCAAGGTGGTCCGCCAGAACGTGAGCTGATCGGCCACGGCCCGCTCGAAATCGGCGCCAACATAAATGTCGAAGTGGCCGATGTCGTACTCGTGTGTCGTGACCGGGCCGCCCAGCCGGGCAGCGGTGCGGCGGGCCGCTTCGGCCGGCGCGACGCTGTCTCGCGTGCATATCTGGATCAGCGCCGGGCAGCGCACCCGGCGCGCCCGGGTCACTGGCCGATAGGCCGCCAGCGTCAGCGCCATGCGGGCGGTCATCTCGTTACGCCAGTTGTCTGGCGTGATGGCGCTGTAGCCGGACAGGGCATCGTGACTGCTCATTGCGGCGAATTCCCCCGGCGCGGCGATCACCGGCACCGTGACCGGCGCCCGACCAGCCAGCCCGCGCAGCTGATCGACCAGGCCGTTGCCGGCCAGCCGCGCCACGTGACCGATGCCCGCGTATCGGGCCATCGCCAGGGTGGCGGCCAGCCCGTCCATCATCGGCCCCTGGGCGGCGATCGCCGCAATCCCGGCGTCCTCCGCGGCCAGGCTGATCACATGCCCACCGGAGAACGAGCTTCCCCACAGGGCCACACGCTCGCCATCCACCCCGGCCAGCGAACGCGCAAACGCGATGGCCGCGCGCCAGTCGTCGAGCTGACGGCCGACCTGTAGCAGCTGCCGCGGCTCGCCGTCGCTGGCGCCGAAATGCCGGTAGTCGAACAGCAGCACGTTGAGACCGGCGGCGGCAAAGCGTTCGGCATACGGTTCCAGACCGGCATCGCGCGTGCCCGCCAGGCCGTGGGCCATCACGATCACCGGCGCTGGCTCGGTCACAGCGGGCCGGTAATGCCAGGCCCGGCAGGTCACGCCGTGGCTGGCAAAGGCAACGTCGTCGCGGTTGAAGGCGGTCTCGGTCATGGGTCATGCCTGGTTGGTGGGCGGAAATTTCGCAATGCATCCTAACCGAGCCGATCCGGCGTATCCCGCTTGCCCGCGCCATCAAGGTATATGAACATACAGTCATGGAGCTGCTGCGAAAACTCGAGATCCTGGCGGATGCCGCCAAGTACGATGCCTCCTGCGCGTCCAGCGGCACGGCCTCGCGCAACTCGGTGGGCGGGCGTGGCGTGGGCTCCGCCGAGGGCTCGGGCATCTGCCACGCCTACGCCCCGGACGGACGCTGCATCTCGCTTCTGAAGATCCTGCTGACCAATTTCTGCGTCTACGAATGCCATTACTGCATCAATCGGAATTCGTCCAACGTGCCGCGGGCGCGCTTCACGGTGGCCGAGGTGGTGCGGCTGACGCTGGATTTCTACAAGCGCAATTACATCGAGGGCCTGTTCCTGAGTTCCGGGGTGATCCGCAGCCCCGACTACACCATGGCGCAGCTGGTCGAGGTGGCCCGCTGCCTGCGTCAGGACCATGACTTCCGTGGCTACATCCACCTCAAGACCATTCCCGACGCCGACGGCGAGCTGCTGGCCGACGCCGGACGTTTCGCCGATCGGCTGAGCATCAACGTCGAGCTGCCCACGCAGCAGGCGCTGGCTGATCTGGCGCCGGAAAAGGACCACCGCACCATCAAGCTGTCGATGGCCCGCATCCGCGAGCGGCGGGAAGCCGATGCCGAGGCCCGGCGTGCCGCGGCCCGCGTCAGCAACCGGCCACGCGGCGCCCGCCGGCCGCCGACCCGTTTCGCCCCGGCCGGCCAGTCCACCCAGATGATCGTGGGCGCCGACCCCGCCACCGACGCCGACGTCCTGGCCACCACCGATCAGCTGTATCGCTCGTACCGCCTGAAGCGGGTGTATTTCTCGGCGTTCAGCCCGATTCCCGACGCCTCGGTCCGACTGCCCGCCCAGCGCACCTCGCTGGTCCGCGAGCACCGGCTGTATCAGTCCGACTGGCTGATCCGCTTCTACGGGTATCGCCACGACGAGATCACCGCCGGCACCGACGACACCCCCGGCAACGGCATGCTGGACCTGGACATCGACCCCAAGCTGGCCTGGGCCCTGCGCAACCGCGCGGCGTTTCCGGTGAATCTCGACCGGGACGACCGCGAACGCCTGCTGCGGGTGCCCGGGCTGGGGGTCAAATCGGTCAACCGGGTGCTGCAACTGCGCCGCTGGCAGCCGGTGCGGCTGGCGGACCTGGTGGCAATGAAAGCAGACGTACGCAAGGCCATGCCCTTCATCATCTGTGCCAACCATCATCCCGGTGTCGGCGAGGTGACCAGCCAGCGGCTGCGTGCCCGCTTCGCCCCGCCCGCCGAACAGCTGGCGCTGGACATCTGAACCGTGGACCAGCCGTCGCTGTTCGCACAATCGCCGCCGGCCGCAGACCAGCGTCTGGTGGCATTCAACCCCGATTTCGCCGGCTGGCAGGCCGCGGCCCGGTCGCAGCTGGCCGCCGGGCGGCGACCGGAATCACTGTGGTGGACGCCCGACCCGACGGCGGCTACGCCCGCCAACCCGGATCAACCGATACCGGTGCCCCGCCGCTTCATGGAACTGGCCCGCCCGGCCAGCTGCCATCGAGCATCGGACCGCTGGGCACTGCTTTACGCCGTGCTGTGGCGCCTCACCCACGGCGAGCGCCATCTGCTGCAGCTGGCCGGCGACCCGCAGACCGCCCGATTGCACACCTATGCGAAGGCGGTGCGCCGCGACGTGCACAAGATGAAGGCCTTCGTGCGCTTTCGCGAAGTCGCCGAGCCCGGGCACGACGAACCCCGCTACGTGGCCTGGTTCGAGCCGGACCACCACATCGTGGGCTACGCCAGCGGCTTCTTCCGCCGCCGGTTCGCCAACATGCGCTGGTCGATCCTGACCCCCGACCGCTGCGCCCACTGGGACGGCCACGGCGAGGTCTGGTTCACCCCCGGCACCATCCGATCCGCCGCCCCCGACGCGGACGAGATGGAAACCGCCTGGCAGACCTATTACCGGCACATCTTCAATCCGGCGCGGGTGAAGCTGGCGGCCATGCGGGCGGAGATGCCGCAGAAATACTGGAAGAACCTGCCCGAGGCCCGGCTGATTCCCGAACTGGTCCGACAGGCCGATCGGCAGGTGGCGACCATGACCGATGCGCCCCGCGCCGAGCAGGCGCCGCGCTGCGGACCGCGACCGCCGACACCGGATGCCGCGCGGCACCGGGCAATCGAGGCCGCCCCGGCCGATTCGCTGGCCCGGCTGTCGCTGCAGGCCGCGGGCTGCCGCGATTGTGCGCTCGCGGGCCCGGCCACCCGGACCGTGTTCGGTGAAGGCCCGTCCGACGCCCGCCTGATGATCGTGGGGGAACAGCCCGGCGACCGCGAGGACCTCGCCGGCCGTCCGTTCGTCGGGCCCGCGGGACAACTGCTGGACCGGGTACTGGCCGAGGCCGGCATCGACCGCAGCGGCACGTACGTCACCAACGCGGTCAAGCATTTCAAGTATCGCCCGGTCGGCAAGACCCGTCTGCACGCGCGACCGGACGCCGCCGAAATTCGTGCCTGCTGGCCGTGGCTGGACGCCGAGATCCGGCTGGTCGACCCGGAATTCATCGTCTGCCTGGGTGCCACCGCTACGGGCGCCCTGCTCGGCGGGAAAGCCGGCGTGCACCAGAACCGCGGGCGGTGGCTTACCCGCGCCGGGCGGCAAATTCTGGTGACGGTGCATCCGGCCTGGCTGCTGCGCCTGCCGGACAGCCACGCCGCCGGGGAGCGAGCCGCGTTCGCGGCGGATCTGTCCCGGGTGGCGAACGCGCTGGCAGCCTGACCACCGTGGCCGCATACCCGCCCGGGGATTCAACCCGCGTCGGATTCGCGGTAGATTCCCGGGTATGAAACAAGACACCGCCTCCGATGGCCGGTTTCCCAACCTCGCCATCGACGAACAGCTCTGCTTTGCCCTGTGCCGGGCTGCCCGGGCGATAACCCGGGCGTATGCCCAGCGCCTGGCACCGCTCGGCCTGACCTATCCGCAGTATCTGGTGATGCTTGCGCTCTGGGAGGAACAGCCGATGGCCGCGGGCAAGATCGCCGAGCGCATCTGCCTGGATCCGTCGAGCCTGACGCCGCTGCTAAAGCGCCTGGAGAGCAATGGTCTGGTCACGCGGCACCGCCCGGCCGACAACCAGCGCAAGCTGCTGGTGGGCCTCACCCAGACCGGCCGCGACCTGCAGGCCCGGACCGCCGACGTGCAGCATTCGGTGGCCGCGGTCACTGGCCTCGACGTTGGCGAACTCGCGGCGATGCGCGACGACCTGCACGCGCTGGCCGATCAACTGCTCGACGCCGACCGCCAGGATTCGGCCGCCGCCTGATCGGCGCCGGGCATGCAGTCGGCCCGCGGCGCTGGTATAAGACCGCCCATGCAAGAGCCAGCCCGACCCGCCGCCGACACCCTCGACGCCGCCACCGGCATCCTGCCGTCCCAGCATCTCGCGCAGTTGCTGGCGCAGGGCGAAATCCGCACCGGCCAGTCACTCGACGAGGACCAGATACAGCCCGCCAGCCTCGATCTGCGGCTGGGGCCGGTTGCCTATCGGGTGCGCGCCAGCTTCCTGCCGGGCGCGGATTTCAAAGTGGCCGACAAGCTGGATCACTTCGCCATGCATCGCATGGATATCAGCGAGGGCGCGGTGCTGGAACGCGGCTGCGTCTACATCGTGCCGCTGCAGGAGTCGCTGGCGCTGGCGCCCGGGCGCAGCGCGATCGGCAACCCCAAGAGCTCCACCGGCCGGCTGGATGTGTTCACCCGGCTGATCACCGACCACGGCGCCGAATTCGACCGCGTGCGCCCCGGCTATACCGGCCCGCTGTATGCCGAGATCGCGCCGCGCACGTTCAGCGTGCTGGTACGGGAAGGCTCGCGGTTGTCGCAGCTGCGCATCCGCCACGGCGGGACCTCCGGCGACGATGGTCAGCTCAGCCGGCTGACCGGCGAGGCCCACCCCGCCAGCCGCATCCAGCCGGTTAGCGTCGATGTGCGGGGCGAGGAACCCGAGGGCCTGATCGGCTACCGCGCCAAGGCCCACGCGGGGCTGATCGACATCGACCGGCGCGACCATTACGCCATCCGCGATTTCTGGGAGCCGGTACACGCCCGTTACGACCAGGGCCTGGTGCTTGATCCGGGCGAGTTCTACATCCTGGCCTCGAAGGAAGCGGTCGACATCCCGCCCGACCAGGCGGCGGAAATGGTGGCCTACGACACCCTCGTCGGCGAATTCCGCGTCCACTACGCCGGCTTCTTCGACCCGGGCTTCGGCCACGCCGAGGCCGGCGGCAGCGGCGCCCGGGCGGTGCTGGAGGTGCGCTCCTACGAAGTGCCGTTCGTGCTGGAACACGGCCAGACCGTGGGCCGGCTGATCTACGAACCGCTCACCGAACGCCCGGACCAGCTCTACGGCGTCGGCCGGCTGCAGTCCTCCTATCAACGGCAGGGGCTGTCACTTAGCAAGCACTTTCTCAAGCCGAACTAAGCAGGCTAGGATGCCCCCGGGGTCGGCGAATCCCGGGGATGGGAGGACAACAACGAGAGGCGTCGCCACAGACGACGGTCAATAACAAAGATAGCGGGCTGCGGCCCGCTTATTTTTGGTTACCGCCCGTCATCGGCTGTCATCAGCCGTCAATCGCGCCCCGCCAGACTCACCCACACGATATTTCAAACCGCATCGGCCGTTCTTCGGATGGCGGCCACCGCGGCTCGGGTCGCTTCCGCATACGCCGGTACCGACCGCAGCAACCATCCGCTAAACGAGGGAGACAAGCCGAATGCATCATCGAATCCTGCACCGCCTGGCCATCGCGGCCGCGCCGGCCCTGTTCGCCGCCGGCACCGCCATGGCGCAGGGCGAAGACCAGCCGGTCGTGGCCGCCGACATCGAACTGCCACCGGAACTGAGCTGGCTCGCCGACCTGATCGAGGTCGCCAATCTGGACGAGGTGATGCCGGCGCTACCCGCGGATGCCGACTCCATCGAGGATCTGCCGGCGGAAACGCAGGCCGAGCTGGATGCACTGCAACTACGCCTGCAGAGCAACAGCCTCACCAATGGCGAGGTCGCCGAGCAGGTCACCGACCTGCTGCAGGCGGTCGACGTCCAGCAGCTTTACGACGAGCTGCCGCTGGATTCGCTGCCGGGCAGCCGCCCCCTGGTGGAACAGCTCGGCCTTGATGGCCTGATCGCGGACAGCCAGCAGGGCCTGAACACGCTGGGCTTCCTGGTCGACGTCATCACCTTCCGCTTCGAGACCGTCAGCGACGGTGTGACTCGTCAGCACTTCGGCCTGCTGAACACACCCATGCGCCTGAACGTCGACCGCAACTTCGGTGGCGACGTGGTCGCCACCTTCAGCCTGCGCCCGGACGGGGACGGCGGCCTGGGCCTGACGTTCGACGTCAAGCGCACGGAGAACCTGATCCGCGGCCTGTTCGGCGTGGTGCTGGGCAGCCGGCCGCAACCGCCGCTGCCGCTGGATATCCGTGCCGTGGTCGACATCCCGGTCGACGCGCTGGTCGGCGGCACCGAACCGCCGCTGCGGGTGAGCTTCGGCTTCGACAGCGACACCGGCATTCCCGAGCGCGCCACTCTCGACGCCGCGGTGCAGAACGCCACCAGCGGCGGCGCGCTCAATGCCCAGGCGAATCTGACCACCGACAGCCCCAACGATGATCTCGCCCTGGTGGGCTCGGTCAGCCGCGAGCAGGCGGAAACGCGGGAGTTCGTCGAACTGGTCCGCTTTGGCGTCGATCTGTCGCCGGTGCCGGCAAGCTTCGGGCTGGCCGCCGATCTGGCCAACGACCTGAACGTCAGCCTGACGTCGTCGACCCCCACGACCCCGACCGTCACCTTCGATGCCGCTGATCAGGCCAGCGGTGAAATCGTGGTGGATGCCCTGCCGACCTCGCTGGACCTGTTCCTGGGCGCCGATGACGGCAACCAGGTGGTGCAGTACAGCGCGGGTGGGCCGATCGGCGCCATTCTCGCCAGTCTGAACCTGGAGGATGGCCTCGACATCACCGCCTCCCTGCAGGACCTGCCCGACGCCGCCACCCTCGACTTCGGTGACGGTAGTGCCATCGACATCGACCTCGGCGGCGCCGAGATCGGGGAGATCGCCTTCACGCTGACCGACGGCCCCGAACCGCGCAACGTCGCCACCGGCAACAACGGCGCGGTGCTGGACACCACCGAGGGCCTGGTCGCCGGCGCCCGCTTCCAGGGATTCCGCGGCCTGACCTTCGCCACCGACCCGGCACTGGGCCTGACCGCCATGATCGACACCCCCACCCCGGTGGTATTCGACGTGGACATGGCCGATGGCGGCTACGCGGATGTCGAATTCAGCAACTTCCCGTCGGAGGTGTCGCTGTCGCTGGCCGACGCCGAGCTGCTGGACGTGTCGTATGCCGCCAATGAGCCCGTGGACAACCTCAGCGTGCTGACCAATCTCGGGCTCGACATGATCACCGCCGAGTTCGAGAACCTGCCGACGCTGCTCGAACTGTGCGTCGCGCAGGGCGCCGCAAGCTGCACCGGCGCCACCGGCGGCAACGTGGTCGACGCCAGCCTTGAGGCCGACGGCGAACTCACCATCCGCGACGCCTTCTTCTGCCTGGCAGGTGACTGCGCCAACCCGAGCGAGTTCGTGCAGCTGTCGCCCCTGACCTTCACCCGGCTGGCGCTGTCCGGCAACACCGAGGAATCCTGCATCGAAGTCATTTTCATTGGCGAGCAGTGCCTGGGCAACGGCTCGGCCGGCCAGTTCTTCATCGACACCGGCAACGCCCCGGTGATCGGAGACATCGACGCCGATCTCGGCGATACCGAGGTATATATCGATGGGCAGTTCCGGGCGCAGAACCGGCGACTGGACTACAGCGTGCTCGAGGGCGACTTCGACCGCAGCGGCAGCATGATCTGCAACCCGCTGAATGTCGACGTGATCACCGGCGGTACCAATATCGGCGACTTCATCGACCCCGCCGATCTGCTCTGCAGCAACTGACGTGGTCACCGGCCGCACCGGGGGCGGGTAGCCGCCCGTCCCCGGTGTGTCACCGGGTTTCACCCCGGACCGGTCCGCCGGTTATGCTCGGCGGCATCGCCTGACCTGTCACGGGACTTTCAATGACGCGGATTACCCATGCCGGCCTTGCAGCGCTGGCACTGATGCTGGCCACCGCCGGCCATGCCCAGACCGAAGCCGGCAAGACCGATAACACCCTCGGCGCCGAAATGCTGGCCGAATGCGCCCAGCGCGTGCAGAACCTGCGCGAGGAGTCCGCGCGGCTCAACCGGGCGGCCGACGAGTTCGAGCAACGCCGTCAGGCGCTGGCCGAGCAACATGAGTCGGTCGACGGCGGCGACGGGGTGGAAGCCTCGGGGCGCCTGCTGGAATACAACAAGCAGGCCGAGGCCTTCAACGAGGATATCGCCGATTTCCGCGACGAGGTGATTGCGGTCAACGACACCAAGCAGTGGTACCACGATAACTGCGCGAACCGTGCCTACCGGCGCAGCGATCTCGAAGCGCTGCCGGCCGATCAGGCGGCCGCCATGCGGGCCGGGCTGGCGGACGTGGAAGTGCCCTATATCGAATGAGCCAGCCGGGGGTAATCTGGCCTTTTACGGTGCCGATCTGCTAGTTTCACGGTCGATTTTGCCCCGCCACAAGGGAAAACATGCCCATGCGCTACGCTCTTTTCGATCTGCAACGCGAGTGCCTGAAGCCCGCCACGGCCGTGCTGTCGATGGCGGAACACGCCGCCCGCTCGCGGGCCTATCCGCTGGCCCGGACGCCGGTCGGCCGGCTGCAGGCGGCGACGTTCGAATCCACCCGGCGCCTGTTGCAGAGCTATCCCAAGCAGCCGTGGGCCTATGACGATGTCGAGGTGGACGGCGAGCGCCACACCGTTCGCGAGACCGTGGTCGCGCGCAAACCCTTCGCCAATCTGCTGCGCTTCCGGCGCGACGGTCTGCCCGACGATGCGCCCAAGGTGCTGTTCGTGGCGGCGGTCTCCGGCCACCATGCCACCCTGTCGCGGGAAACCTACGAGGCCTTCCTGCCGGATCACGACGTCTACGTCACCGACTGGCTGGACGCCAAGCACGTGCCCGCCAGCGAGGGCCGGTTCGGGCTGGAGGAATACACCGATTACCTGATCGAGTTCCTCGAGGGCCTGGGCCCGGAGACGCACCTGTTCGCCATCTGCCAGGCCGCGGTGCCGGCGATGGTGGCCACCGCCGCCATGTGCCGCGACCGCAATCCCTGCCGGCCGCGCAGCCTGCTGATGATGGCCGGGCCGATCGATATCCGCGTGAATCCCAACGACATGCTCAAGAAGTGCGAGCAGGTCAACATGCCGCTGCTCAAGGCCTCGCTGATCCACCGCGTGCCGGCGCGCTTCGCCGGCGCCGGCCGGCGGGTCTACCCCGGCGCGCTGCAGCTGACCGGCTTCATGTCGATGAACCCCAAGCTGCACCTGACCAAGCACTGGGAATTCTTCCGCAACGTGGCATCCGGCAACGAGGCGGCGGCGGCCAAGCACCGCGAGTTCTACGACGAGTATTTCTCGCTGCTGGACACCACCGAGGAGTTCTACATCGAAACGCTCGAGCGGGTGTTCATCGATCAGCACCTGCCCAAGGGCTGCATGCAGTATCGCGGCCGCACGGTCACCGGGGAGTCGATCCGCGACGTGCCGATCATGACCATGGAGGGCGCGCTCGACGACATGGTCGCGATCGGCCAGTGCAGCGCCGCACTCGACCTGTGCCCGAACCTGCCGGATGCGGACAAGCATGCCTACGTGCAGCAGGGCGTGGGCCACTACGGCATCTTCAAGGGCCAGCTCTACCGCGAGGAAACGGCGCCCGAGGCCAAGGCCTTCATCGAGCGCCACAAGACGCCGCGCAAGAAAACCAACTGACGCCTGAATGTCGGTCGCCGGCCTACCCGTTCGCAGGGGGCCGGCGGCGGGCAGCAGCGGCTAAGGTCGGGAACGCCCCGCGAGAGGGCGCACGAAGACCATACAGATGACGCGAATCATCGGAGGAGAGAACCCATGGGTCGACTGGACGGCAAGGTCGCGCTGATTACCGGCGGGGCACGAGGGCTGGGCGCGGAAGGCGCGCAGGCCATGGCGCGGGAAGGGGCGAAGGTCCTGATTACCGACATCCTGGACGACGTCGGCGAGCAGACCGCCCAGGGCATCCGCGATGCCGGCGGTCAGGCCAGCTATGCCCATCAGGACACCACCGACGAATCGCACTGGCCGACGGCCATCCGTGCCGCGGTGGATACGTTCGGCGGTCTCGACATTCTGGTGAACAACGCCGGCATCGAAATCGTCAAGACGCTGGCCGACACCACCATGGAAGACCTGCAGCGCATCTCGGCGATCAACGAGCACGGCGTCTACATGGGCATCAAGTACGCCGTGGACCCGATGACCGAGCGCGGTGGCGGCTCCATCATCAACCTGTCCTCGGTGGCCGGCATGCAGGGCTTTCTGGGCCTGACCGCCTACTGCATGAGCAAGGGGGCGGTACGTCTGCTGACCAAGGCTGCGGCGGTGGAACTGGCCCGCATGGGCACCAAGATCCGCGTCAACTCGGTGCACCCGGGCGTGATCCAGACCACCATGGGCCAGCGCCTGTTCGAGCGCTACGTCGACTACGGTCTGGCCGAGGACTACGCCGATGCCGAGGCCAAGTTCACGGAGCGCCACTCCATCGGCCGCCTCGGCCGCCCCGAGGACGTGGCCAATCTGTTCGTGTTCCTGGCCTCGGACGAATCCTCGTTCATCACCGGCGAGGAACACGTGATCGACGGCGGTCTGACCTCCGACTGATTCCCCGGCGCCCGCGCGCCGGCTCCATTCTTCGACGCTATCGGAATTCCCATGAAAGCAGTACGCCTGAGCAACCCGGCCAGCCTCGACAATCTGGCGGTGGTGGACATCGACAAGCCCAGCCCGCAGGCCGGCCAGATCCTGGTCAAGGCCCGCGCCAGTTCGCTGAACTTCCACGACTATCTGGTGGTCACCGGCGGCCTGCCGGTGGACGACGGCCGCATTCCGATGTCCGACGTCGCCGGCGAAGTGGTGGAAGTGGGCGCCGGCGTGCGGGAATTCACCGTCGGCGACACCGTGATCGGCACCTTCTTCCCCACCTGGCTGTCCGGCGAACCGACTCTGGCCCAGACCTGGGGCTGCATCCCCGGCGATTCCATGGACGGCTATGCCGCGGAATTCGTCTGCGGGGCGGAAACCTCGTTCACCCACGCCCCGGCCGGCTACACGATGGAAGAGGCCGCGACCCTGCCCTGCGCCGCAGTCACCGCCTGGCGGGCCCTGTTCGCCGAGGGCGAGCTGCGCCCCGGCGAAACAGTGCTGGTCCAGGGCACGGGCGGTGTTTCCATCTTCGCCCTGCAACTGGCCAACGCGGCCGGCGCCACGGTCATCGCCACCTCGTCGTCCGACGAGAAGCTGGACCGGGTGAAGGCGATGGGCGCCGACCATCTGATCAACTACAAGACCACGCCGGAATGGGGCAAGGCCGCGGCCGCCCTGTGCCCGCGCGGCGGCGTGGATCACATCATCGAGGTGGGCGGCCCGGGCACCATGACCCAGTCGATTGCCGCGGCACGCGTGGGCGGCCACATCTCGCTGATCGGCGTGCTCACCGGCATGGCCGGCGAAATTCCCACCGCTGCGATGATGATGCATCAGCTCAAGGTGAAGGGCATTACCGTGGGCACCCGCGAACATCAGCAACAACTGGTCCGCGCGCTGGACAACACCGGCATCAAGCCGGTGATCGACAGCAGCTTCGGCCTGGACGAGATCGCCGACGCCTTCCGGCATCAGGCATCGCAGAAGCACTTCGGCAAGATCTGCCTGAGTTACTAGCGCTCGCGTGTCGCCCCGGGACCCGCCGGGTCCCGGGGTTCAGCTACCCAGCGGCGAGGCGATCGTGCGCAGGAAGTGGCCGGCCAGTCCCGGCTCCATCACCAGCGCGAACAGCACCCCGTAACCCCCGCCCCGGAGATGGGCGCTGTGATTGATGCCGTCGGCACCCTGGCGGGAGGCGTAGACGCTGTAACCCACGTAAAGCGCAGCGAAAACGATCGCCGGCAGCGGCACGAAGAACACGAACAGCAGCGACCAGGGCGCCAGCAGGATGTAGGCGAACAACACCGCCGACACCGCCCCTGAGGCCCCCAGGCTGCGATAGTTCGGATCCCGGGCGTGCCGTAACCAGCTGGGCAGCATCGCCACCACGATGGCCGACACATAGAACAGCGCGTACCCCGGCGCCCCGATGTAGCGGGTGAAGAACGGCTCCATCGCCCGGCCGAAGAAGTACAGCGTCACCATGTTGAACAGCAGATGCGCGCCATCGGCGTGCACGAACCCGTGGGTGACGAAGCGGTGCCACTGACCGCGCCCGATCGCCGGCGGCCAGAACAGCATGTCGCCGAGCAGCTTGCGGTTGCTGAACGCCGGAATCGACACCGCGCAAGTCACCGCAATCAGCAGCAGCGTGACCAGCGGCTCCTGGCTCGGCCCTACCGGCATGGCCGGCTCATTCGGGTCGCGCCATGCGGAACAGGTTCTCGGCGTCGATGCCGAAATAGTCTGCGGGCCCGCCGGCGCGCAGGATGGGCCGCGCCGCCGCGGTGTCGTAGATGCCATCGACGATCAGCATGCGGTCAATGTGCACCCCCACGACCTCGCCGAACACCATCCAGGTATCCACCGCCGCACCGTCCGACCCCTGCAATTGCAGCACCTGAGTACGTCGGCACTCGAAGGCCACCGGCGCCTCCGCCACCCGGGGCGCCGACACTACCCGCGACGGCACCGCAGTGAGCCCGACAAGCTCGAACTCGTCCACGCTGGCATCCACCCCAGCGGCGCTGGCATTCATCGCCTCGGCAAGTTCACGGGTGGCCAGATGCCAGACGAAATCACCGGTCGCTTCAATGTTGTTCAAACTGTCCTTGCGGCCGACGCTGGCGAACCCGATGATCGGCGGGGTGTAATTGAACGCATTGAAGAAACTGTAGGGCGCCAGATTGCGCGTCCCGTCACTCGCCAGGCTAGACACCCAGCCGATCGGCCGCGGCGCGATGATGGCATTGAACGGGTTGTGGGCCAGGCCGTGGCCGGCGGCGGGTTCGTAGAAGTACAAGTCTTCGCTCATCGCGCATCAGGCCGCATTTTGCCAGATTCCATTTATCAACTGATTGATAATATTTGTATTTCCGCCCCACACAAGGTAACCAATTGCGGAAACATTCAGACTTGCCGTGACCCAGAAGATCACTTGGAATTCTTGCTTGCTAGATTTATGGCGTAAAAAGCGCTGCGCCGCCAACCCACCAGGCCAGCCGCCAGCCAGGGCCATTAGATGGAGGGTCGATTCTGACGTCCGCCATTTGCCGAGACGCGCAGAAGATTTATCCCAACTATAGACAAAAAAGGTCATGACACTTACTGAAAGATAAGCAAGCACCACTAACCAGGATATGCGGCCCAGGCAAGCAGCGAATATAATAAAAACTACGAAAAATAACGCAAATACTATCGGCAAAGGGCCAGTCTTCGGTTTCTTTTCCAACTGTTGCGGGGGCCGGGAGCGAGCTGAGTACCGAACTTTTTCGGCTCGCGATTTACCGTTCCTGCCCTTGGCGATTTCGTAGGAAACGATATCCCCGACTTGCGGTCTTCGTGACCTTCCAGAAAACGCTCTAACGTGGACAAAAACAGAGCTTTCGTCTCCATGCCATGAGATAAAGCCGAAGCCCCTTTCATCATTCCACTGCGTGATTGTTCCCTGTAAACGCATTCGACTTCGGCCAAAGCCTCAATCCCGGAAATTATCGAACTGCAACGGCAGTTCCTGCTCGGATTTCTTCAGCATGGCCATGGCCGCCTGCAGGTCATCGCGCTTCTTGCCGGTGACGCGGATCTTGTCCTCCTGGATCTGGGCGCTGACCTTGAGCTTGGACTTCTTCAGTTCGGCGATGATGCGCTTGGCCGCCGCCTGCTCGATGCCCTGCTTGAAGGTCACCGTGCGGCGCACACCGGCCAGGTTGGACTGCGTGTCGCCCAGTTCCAGACTGCGCAGGTCGATGCCCCGGGCGGGCAGGCGCTGGCGCAGGATGTCGTGCATCTGATCCAGCTGGAATTCGCTGGGGGCGTGCTCGGTCAGGACCTGCTTGTCCCAGTCGAAACCGGCATCCACGCCCTTGAAGTCGAACCGGTTGCCCAGCTCGCGGTTGGCCTGGTCCACGGCGTTGGTGAGTTCGTGGACATCCACTTCGGAGACGATATCGAAAGAGGGCATGGCACTCGGCATGGCGAACGGGATGAGCCATTATAGAGGCCTGCCCCTTCCGTTGCCGACGCCGCATTCATGGCTCGATTCCCCCGCCGGCCGGCGCGTTGCGGCCACCTCGCGACAGTCCTGGCCACCGCCCTCGTCGTGCTCGGCCTGCCGTTGACCGGCCATGCTGAGCCGGCCGGTTTCCAGCCGGGCGTTCACTTCCGCGCGCTCGATCCCCCGATGGCCACCCGCTCGGGCGACCGCATCGAGGTACTGGATTTCTTTGCCTACAGCTGTCGGCACTGCTACATCTTCGAGCCCATTCTCGCCCAATGGGCGCGGGGGCTGCCCGATGACGTGGTGCTCAGGCGCGTGCCTCTGACCACCGGGCCCGGCGGCGACCTGCACGTCCGGCTGTTCTACACCGTCGAGGCGCTGGGGGTGATCGACCGCCTGCACACGAACATTTTCGAAGCGGTGCTGCGCCAGGGCCGGCCGCTGCAGACGCGGGCCGACATTCGCGCCTTTCTGGTCGAGCACGGCGTGGACGGCGATGACTTCGACCGGGTGTTCGACAGCCCGACCATCGACAAGCGCATCAACGCCGCCTTCCTGATCAGCCAGGGCTACGGCGTGCGCACCACGCCCACGATGGGAGTGGACGGCCACTACTTCGCCGACCCGGTGCCGGCCCGGACCTACCAGCGTTTTCTGCAGGTGATCGATTTCCTGGTACAGCGGCGGCGCGACGCCGGCTCATAGCGGGTGCGGATCGAGGTCGACATCGGCCACGCGACGCCCGTGCAGCACCACCGACCCGGCATAGCGCCGTTCGCCGCGCACGTAGAACTCGAAGCCATAGGTCCGGCGCAGCGTGGCGCGGCCCCGCCGGTCGCGGCCCGGGCGCAGGGCGCGCAGATGAATTTCGTCGATATACATCACCTCGGCCTCGGCGCAGGCGCGGCGGGCAGCATCGCGCGCCCGTGCCCGCGCCCCCAGCGCACTCCACCAGGCCAGCCCCAGCAGGGCGAAACCCAGCAGCCAGAGCAGGTTGTTCACGGGGCGGTTTCCATGTCGTATTCCACCGGCCCAGTATGGCGGTCCACCCGCCGCCGGGGGTAGCCGCCGGCCGAATCCCCGGGCAGAATCCGGGTTGGCCCGGTCCCTTCACGTCCCCGCAATGTCCCTGAAGCCGCTCGGCGTCCTGCTGCTCACCCTTGTTGCATTCACGGCTCACGGCGAGGCCCTCACGCGCGATACCGACCGCCTGCACCTGGCCTCCGTGCACGCCGCCGTGGTGGACCTGGACGAAGGCGTGATGCTCTACGCCAAGCACGCCGACCGCCCGGTGCCCATCGCCTCGGTCACCAAGCTGATGACGGCGCTGGTGGTGCTGGAATCAGGCGCCGATCTGGACGAATCACTGACCGTGATCGAGCGCGACCGCGAAGCCGCCAACAACGCCTATTCCCGCATCCGGCCGGGCTCCACCATGGCCCGCGGCGAGCTGCTGCGGCTGGCGCTGATGAGCTCGGAGAACCGCGCCGCCTACAACCTGGCCCACCATCATCCCGGCGGATTCGACGCCTTCGTGGCGGCCATGAACCGCAAGGCCGAGACGCTGGAGATGCACCGGTCGCGGTTCGTCGACCCCACCGGCCTGTCGCCCGGCAACCGTGCCACCGCCGCCGATCTGATCCGCCTGCTGACGGCGGCGCTCGCGCGCGACGAAATCCGCGACTACACCCAGACCGGCAGTTACACCGCCCGCTTCGGCAACCCGGCCTACACGCTGCCCTACGGCAACACCAATCCGCTGGTGCGCCGCGCGGACTGGGACGTACTGGTCAGCAAGACCGGGTACCTCGATGAGGCCGGCCGCTGCCTGGCCACGGTGGTGCGGGTGGATGGCCGCCGCTATGGCGTGGTGGTGCTCAATGCCTTCGGCAAGCTCACGCCGATCGGCGACATCGGCCGCATCCGCCGCTGGCTGGTCGAGGGCGAGGGTGGCCGCGTGGCGGGACCGGCGCTGGCCTATGAACGCCGCCGGACCGCGCCGCTGGAAGCCGATCTGCCGCGGGTGGTGCGCATGCCGAGCGACGGCGACACTGCCACCGCCGCCCTGACCCGCTAGCCGGTTCCGGCAATCAGCCGATAGGCGCGCAGGCGCGCCTCGTGGTCGTGGATGTTGGAGACCACCATCAGTTCGTCGGCCCCGGACTCGGCCATCATGGTGTCGAGGCGCTCGCGTACCTGTTGCGGATCCCCCACCACGTGCCGCTGGCGATTCTCCGCGATCAGCTCGCGGTCGCCTTCGGTGTAGTCGTAATCCATGGCCTCTTCCGGCGTGGGCAGCGGCTGGAAGTCGCCCTTGTTGAGCCGCAGCCAGGCCAGATCGAAGCTGGCGGCCAGGTACTCGGCCTCGTCCTCGGTGGGCGCGCAGATCACCGACACCCCGAGAATGGCATGCGGCTCGGGAAATTCGTCCGAGGGCTGGAAGGCCTCGCGATAGCGGGTTATGGCCGGCCCCGGCGGGGTGGCGCTGAAGTGGCTGGCGAAGCTGTAGCCCATGCCGGCGCCGCCCGCGGCCGCCGCACTGGCGCCGCTGGAACCCAGAATCCAGATCGGCGGCAGGCCGACATCGTTGGGCATCACCTTGACCCCGTTGATGGGGTGCATGCGCGGCAGGGTCCCGCGCGATAGCGACAGCATCTGGTTGAACAGGTCGCCGAAGCGTTCCGGCGACTCGGCCCCCAGCGCCTTCGAGGCCCGCGCGTCCGAGCCCGGGGCGCGGCCGATGCCCAGGTCCATGCGGCCAGGGTAGAGCGCTTCCATGGTGTGGAACAGCTCCGCCACCCGCAGCGGCTTGTGGTTGGGCAGCATGATCCCGCCCGGGCCCACACGGATGCGATCGGTGCGGGCGGCCACGTGGGCCAGGATCGGCTCCGGCGCCGGACTGGCCAGGCTGGGCATGCTGTGGTGCTCGGAAATCCAGTAGCGCACATAGCCGAGTTCCTCGGCCAGTTGTGCCAGATCGACGCTGCGGCGCACCGCCAGCGAGGCCGGCGTGCCGCTGGCCACCGGAATCAGGTCGAGAACGGACAGGGGATAACGCATCAATCGGTCTCAGGGTCGGAAATTTCCAGCGCGGCCAGCCGCGCCTCCAGCGTCGCCACCCGGGCTTCCAGGGTTGCCACCCGGTCGTCGAGATCGCCGCCGGGCCGTACGACGGGCGCCGGGCGTTCGTCGTCGTCGGGCGCCGCCCGGCCCAGCGGGGCGGCGGGGGCATCGGCATCCATGTCGGCCCCGGAGCCCAGCGTGTGGGCGTACCGGCATTCGCGCTTGCCCGGCTCGCGCGCCAGTCGCCGCACCAGCGGCCCGGCCGGATCGGCGGCCATGTCATCCAGCGTCGCTTCCACCGCCGCGACGCTGTCGAACGCGAACAGCCGCTGGGCACGCGTGCGCAGCTCTCCCGAGGTTTGCGGGCCACGCAGGAACAACAGAGCCAGCAGCGCCATGGCCTCGGGCGACAGCGCCAGCGGCGTGCCCGGCCCGCCGGCCAGCCGGTGTTCGTACTTGCTGACCCGGCCGCCGTAGCCGGAGGCCATGCGTACCAGATTCTTGCGGGTCAGCGCCCCGAGGGTGGCGCGGACGTCGCCCTCGCTCAGCGCCATCACCGGGTCGCGGGCGCTTTTCTGGTTGCAGGCGTTGACCACCGCGTTGACCGACAGCGGATACTGCTCCGGCGTGGTCACCGCCTTTTCCACCAGACTGCCGAGCACCCGCTGCTCAACCGTATCCAGTTCCAATTCCATGCCGGACTCCTCGCCCAGAGCAAAGACGCGCAGTGTAACGCCCGTCAGCGCAGCACGCGGTCGAGGAAATCGATCCCGGCGTCCACCGCGCCGCGGTCGGCCAGGAACAGCGCCACGTGACCGAGCCCGCGGACCAGGTACAGCTCGGCCGGCACGCCGGCGGCATCCAGCGCGGCCTTCATGTCCTCGGCATGATCCGGCGGCACCAGCATGTCCAGCCCGCCGTGATACAGGAATACCGGCGGCGCCTGCTCGTGAATGTGGGTGACGGGCGACGCCCGGGCGTAGATGTCGGGCCCGTCTTCCCGTGAGGTGCCGAGAAACTGCGGTACCAACGTACCGCCCTCGAACTTGCGCAGATCGGTGGGCGTGCCGCCGGCCACCACCGCCTGCAGGCGCGTATCCGGCCCGCCGTGGGGCTGATCCAGCTCGTCGCCCGCCTCGATCATGCCCAGCAGCGCCACCAGATGGGCCCCGGCGGAATAGCCCATGCCGCCGATACGGGCCGGGTCCAGCGACAGCCGGTCAGCGTTGTCCCGCAGCCAGCGCAGCGCCATCTGCAGATCGTGAATCTGGCCGGGGAAGACGGTGTCCGGGGCGAACCGATAACCCACGTTGAACACCACGAATCCGCGACGGGCCAGGCGTTCGGCGATATCAGCCATGTCGTCCGGCTCGCCCCGAGCCCAGCCGCCGCCGTGCACCAGCAGCACCCCGGGGAAGGGGCCCGCGCCGGCGGGGCGGTAGAGATCGCCGCGCAGACGCTCGGGCCAGTCGTCGCCGACGTAGGCAACGTTTTCCTGAAGCCGGAAATCCCGGGTCTGCGGCGCCGGCTGGGCCTCGCCCGCCACCCGGCCGCTGTGACTGACACAGCCCCCCAGGAGCAGGGCGGCGAGCAGTGCCGCTGCTGCCGGCCGGACCCGGATCACGGCTGCGACCCGGCGGGCGCGGTCATGCCGCGCGCTTCCAGACGCTCGGCAAGCGCTTCCACCCGCTCGCGATTCACCTGGAAATCGTAGTAGCCGACGCGGGCGCTGGAACGCACCTGGATGCGCCCGGCGTCGGGTTCCAGCAGCAGTTCCAGATCATCGGTGTAGAACCGCCAGGGGCTGATCACTTCGGCATGCAGATAGCGGTCGTCGGCCGTGACGATGGTAGTACGCGGCATGCCGGCCACCGCCTCGCGCACCGCCGGCCAGGCCTGATCCGCCGGCTGCTGCAGCCGCAGGGCGGGCACGCGCTTGTCGGGATCGTTGGCCTGGCTGCTCACGCAGCGCGGGGCGGCGGGGCAGTCGGTCAGCCCGCCGTCGACCAGGCCGGTGCTGCGTTCGGTCATGCTGGCGCAGCCGGCCGCGAGGCTAGCCAGAGGCAGGAAGATCAGGAATCGGAACATGGGAAATGCCTCGAGTTGTGGTCAGTCTGCGGCGGCGTCGCGCCAGGCAGCGGGCACCGTCGCCAGCGTCGGATAATCGAGTTGTCGCCGCAGCTCGTCGGGCAGCAGAAACGGCGTGTGCCGCTGGTCCGCGGGCAGCCCCCGCAGCTCGGGCAGCCAGTGACCGACGAATGCCGCGTCGGGATCATAGCGCCGGGCCTGCCAGAGGACATCGAACCCGCGGTCGCGGCGGTCGGTGCCCACCCCTGCCACGCTGGCCCAGTTGCCCCAGTTGCTGGCGACGTCGTAATCCACCAGACGGCTCTCGAACCAGGCCGCCCCGCGGCGCCAGTCCTGCCCCAGATCGCGGGCGAAGAAACTGGCGGCGTTCTGGCGCCCCCGGTTGGACATGTAGCCGGTAGCGGCCAGCTCGCGCATGTTGGCGTCGACGAACGGCATGCCGGTGCGGCCCTCGCGCCAGGCCGCGAAGCGATCGTCATCGCGGGCACGCGGCCGGTCCTGCCGGTTCAGAATGCCGGCCCGCCGGAACAGCCGGCCGCCGTAGGCGCGCAGAATCCAGCGAAAGAACTCCCGCCACAGTAGTTCGAAGCCCAGCCAGTAGGTGGACTCGTTGGCCACGACCTCGCGCTCGAAGCGGTGGATTTCTGCCATCAGCTGCCGCGGGGAGAGGCAGCCCAGCGCCAGCCAGGGCGAGAATCGGGAGGAAAAATCCGGTCCCAGAAGCCCGTTGCGGGTCTGCTTGTAGTCGGCCAGGGCCTCCGTGTCCCAAAAATAATGCCGGACCCGCGCCAGCCCGGCGCTCTCGCCGCCGGTGTAGGGGCAGCCCGCCGCCGGCCAGTCGGATGACGCCGGCAGCGCGTCCGGCCAGCCCGTCAGTCCCGGCGGGGGCGGCGGCAGGCGGGTGGGCGCGGGGATTGGCGCGCCGGGACGGCAGTAGCCCTCCACCTTGCGGCGAAAGCGGCTGAAACCGGGCGGCACGTCATCCGGCGCGAACGGCAGTTCGGCAGCCTCGTACAACCCGTTCGCCTCGTGGCAGTCGAGCATGCCGGCCGGCAGGGCGCGCGCCACGGCGGCGACCTGGTCGCGTTCTTCCGGGGCAATTTCGAAGGTGGTCGTGACCCGCTCGGCACCCAGGGTGGCCGCCAGTCGCGGCAGGAGATCGGACGGGTCGCCCTGCAATACCAGCAGCCGGCCGCCGCACGCCGCCAGACGTTCCCGCATATCGGTCAGCGACTCGCGCAGGAATGCCCGCCGGTGCGGACCCAGACGAGGCTGGCCGTCCGCGTCCCGCGCCTCATGGCGGGCGTCGATGCAATAGACCGCCAGCCAGTGATCGGCGCCGGCGGCCGCGGCGGTCAGTGCCGGATTGTCGTCCAGCCGCAGGTCATTCTTGATCCAGTAGATCGCCGTGGTCATGCGCCGGTGCGACCCTGGCGCTTGCAGCGCTGGCTGCAGTAACGCACCGCCTCCCAGTGACGAGCCCACTTGCGGCGCCAGGCAAACGGCCGGCCGCAGCCGGCGCAGACTCTCTCCGGCAGATCGCCCTTGCGGCGCATGCGTGGCATCAGCCCGCCACCCAGTGCAGGACCAGGGCGGTGACGCCACCGGCGATGGTCACCACCCCCAAGGCCAGCCCGGCGATGCCGGCCCGGCGGCGCCAGCGGGCGCGGCGGCCGGCACGGTGCAGCGCGGCCACTTCAGCCTCGGGAAGCAGGTCCACGTCCCAGTGGGTGGTCTGGCGGTTCTTGGCTTCATTCAGCCAAACGCGGGCCTTGCGGCGGGAGGTCTCGGGCGGATCGGATTCGGGCATAGGCTTGTGTACGTGGGGACGCGATCGCGGATGCGCGGGGAGAATGTCACGGGCCTGTCACGCCGTGGGTCATACTCGGGGCTTGCCATTGTTTCATCCGGAGACCCGACATGAATATCGACATGTACAGCGCTTCGATTCCGGTTTTCGACCGCTTCCTGGCCAACCTGTCCGGGCTGCTCGACAAGGCGGAGGCCCACGCCGAATCACAGGATATGGCCGACACCAAGTACGTGGTCAGCCGTCTTTACGCGGACATGGCGCCACTGTCATCCAACGTCCAGTTCGCCTGCGACACCGCCCGCCGCTGCGCGGCGCGTCTGGCGGGCGAGGACCCGGGCAGCGAAGCCGACGACGAAGCCACCCTGGACGAGCTGCGGGCCCGCATCCGCCGAACCCGCGATTACCTGGCAGGCGTGGATGCGGATCGTATCCGCGGTACCGAGGACAAGACCGTGCTGCTGGAAACCCCGATGGTCACCATGGAATTCACCGGCCATGACTACCTGCTGAATTTCGCGCTGCCCAACTTCTTCTTCCACGTCAGCATCAGCCACGGCATCCTGCGCCAGCAGGGCGTGCCCATCGGCAAAATGGATTTCATGGGCGCCGCCTGACATCCGACCCGGCCCTGACGGCGTATCCAGACCGGGAATCCACGAGGGAGTTGACGTGCCAGACACGGGCCCGTCGCGCGTGCCGCTGCGGCCGAATCGCCTGATCATGCCGGTGTTCTTCGCCGCCAGCGTAATCCTGTGGATGCTGGCCCCGGACCCGGTGCTGGGGGCGCTCACACCGGTGGTGGGCACGCTGGCGGTGATCTGCGCCGGGCTCAATCTGGCGCGGGTCACGTGGATCGTCTACGGCTTTTCCCGCCGCCATCGTGCCGCGTTGCAGCGGCTGGCGGGCCCCGACTGGCGCCAGTTGAACCGGTCGATGGGCCTGATGGTGCTGGTTCTGCTGGCCACCACCGCCATGGCCGCCGGGTTCTACGTGATGGCCACCACCCTGCTGGAACAGCCCGCGAACATGGCCAGCCAGTCCCGCGTGCTGTGGTTGCTGACCGCGGGCGGTCTGGCGCTGGCCATGGCTTTCGGCGAACTGGTCACGCACCTGGTGGCAGTGGTCGACCACACCCTGAAGACACTGTCAGCGCCCGCGGACTAGTCACTCACCGCGCGGCAGCGCCGCGCGCGCCTCGGCCTCCCGCTGCCTGGCCCGCGCCAGGGTGTCTTCCTGCTCGGCAATGCGGCGATCCATGCGTTCGCGACGTTCGCGCAATGTCTCGATGTCCTGCTGCTGCAGGCGCCGATCCTCTGCCTCCGCCTGCTGCCGCGAGACGGGGCTCTGCCAGCGATCCTGGAAGATCACCTGGCCGTCGGTGGTCTTGAGCGCGTTGACGAACACGAAGGCGTGGCGGTCCTCGCCGGCGCGGAAGTCACTGCCGGTGAACGCCAGCCCGACCCCCGGCCGGCCGTTGAGGCCGATGCGAATCTCGTCATGCTCGCCCGGGTCCAGACCACGGCCGCCGAAATCCGCGTACAGGCTGCGATCCTCATAGTAGCGCTGCTCCTGCGGATGCCAGACCACCACATGCACGTCGGCGGACGACAGCTTGTGGCCGCTGTAATTGATCACGTCGGCGAGCACCGTGTCCTCCGGCGTGCCGATGTTTCCCGTGCGCGTGACCAGCCGGGTATTGTCGAAGGACACCAGCTTGTTCTCCGCGGTGAAGGATTCGCGGCGAATGCGCTGCTCCCAGTCGCCGGCCGCGTCGGCCGCTTTGGCGGCGGCCCGGTCGGCATCCAGCGATTGCTCGGCGCGCCGGATTTCGTCGGTGAGACGCTCGCGATCACCCTTCATGATGGTGAGACGATCCGCCGCCAGCTTGCGGGCCTTTTCGGCGTCGTCGAGTGCCTGCAGGGCCTCGGCGCGACGGGCATCCGCGGCATCCATGGCGGCAACGCTGTCGAACCCGCGCCGCTCGGCCTCCGCACGGCGCTCGGCCGCCTCGTCCGCCCGGGCCTGCGCCAGCCGCTCGGCCACTGCCTCGCCGGCCGCTGCCGCGGTGGCATCGCCGGCCAGCCCCCAGTCGAGCAGGAACGGACGATCGTCACGCGTCAGGCGGTATTCCAGCGGCCCGCGGATTTCCAGCGGGGCCAGTTCCGTGCCCGTGGCCCTGGCCCGTTGCCTCAGGTAGTCGGCCGCGCGGACCAGGCCGACGGTATCCATCCCGGAGGCCCGCGCAAACGCCTCGCGCGCCGCCGACCGGGCGAACGGGTAGCCGGTCTGCAATACCGGCAGCACGTCCCGCAGCTCGCCGCGCACCACCAGCGTGGCGCGACACACGCGCACGCCGTCCCGGATGCCCTGATCGGCCGGCTCGAGGATTTCCACCGTCGCCCAGGCCGGTTCGGCGCCGGCGAAGCGGGTGTCCCGATGCATCTGATCCACCACCAGCGGATCGGCGCAGGGGCCGGGCCCGGAGCCGCTGCAGCCACCCACCGCCAGCAGGACCGGCGCCAGCGCCAGCCACCAGCCGCGCCGGGGTTCAGTAATGCGGGGGCGGACCATCATCCGGGCTCGCATCCTGGTCGTCCTGCAGCGCCCGCAGTCGCTCGGCCAGCTGCCGGCAGAAGGCTTCCAGCTCGCCCACGCGGGTCTGCTGGGCGTGCAGCGTGTCTTCCAGCGTGCGCAGCAGATCCTCCTGCCAGGCCAGCCGGATTTCCAGATCGGTGAGTCGCGCATCACTCATGGCGGCATTCTGCCCGCTTCGGCAATGATCGGCATTCATTCAGGTCCGGTTCAGCCATGCGCGCGCATCCTGTGTCGCGTCGGCCGGGTTCCTCCCTGTCCGGTCCGACACGAAGCGGTTCCTGTCCGTTTCATTGTTCTCTCCTCGCTCGGCCGGCCCGTTATCGGGTCGGCCTTTTTTATGACGGCGGCGTTTCGCCTATGATCACCGCATGGTCCCGAACCAAACCCGAGGTTCCCCCCGCATCATGCCAATGTCGATGATCCGTCGCGCCGCCCTGATCGTCTGCCTGGCGGCGTTCAGCCCGGGCGCGACCGCCCAGAGCGAATCCTACGAGTCCGGCGCCGACGCCTTTGCCGCCGGGGACTATGACACGGCCATGGCGCAGTGGCGTCCACTGGCCGAGGAAGGCAACGCCGCCGCCCAGTACAACCTGGGCCTGGTGTTCGCCAACGGGTTCGGCGTGATGCGCAATGCCGGCACCGCTCGCGAGTGGTATCGAAAATCCGCCGAACAGGGTTACGCCCGCGCCCAGCACAATCTCGGTGTGCTGCTGCAGAACGGCGAGACCGGCGAACCCGACTACACCGCCGCCGCCCGCTGGTACCGCGAGGCAGCCGAGCAGGGCGAGGCCGCTGCCCAGAACAACCTGGCCATGCTCTACGTGCAGGGCCTCGGGGTGGAGGAGGACCGCGCCCGCGCCGCCCGGCTGGCCGCGGAAGCCGCCCGTCAGGACAACGAGTCGGCCCGGCGCAATCTCCCGCGGCTGCTGGAGGGGCTGCCGGCCGCCACCATCAAGGGCAGCAAGGTGAACGTGCGCACCGGCCCCGGCACCGATCATGACAAGCTGCTGCAGACCGACAAGGGCGCGCAGGTGCACATTCTCGCCACCGAGGGCGAGTGGAAGGAGATCATCTTCACCGACGGCTACGCGATCGGCTGGATTGCGGAGTTCCTGCTCGATACCGAGGGGGAAGACTAGCCCCGCCGACCCGTGCCTAATTACTGAACCAGGCCACCTGATAGGGCGCCAGCGCCACCTCGCGGATGGTGGCCGGCATCGATCGGCCCGCCACCAGATCCCACCAGCGATTGGCTTCCGGCAGCACCGACGTGCTGAGGCGGACCTCACGGTCGGTGAGGTTGTGCACGGCCAGCAGGGTCTGGCGACCGTCCAGGCTCTGCCGCTCCACCACGAACAGATGATCCCCCAGATCCACGATGCGCTGCGCAGCATCCGGGTGAAATGCCGGCTGCGCCGCCCGCGTGTCCAGCAGATGGCGCATGCCGCGGAAGATGCGTGCCGGCTCGCCTTCGCCGTCCAGCTTCGCGGCCAGTTCGGCATGGTCCCAGCGGCGGCGGTTGATGGATCGATAGCGGCCGCTGGCCTCCACCCCGCGCCGATCGTTGGGCGTGCCGACCAGGCTGTGAAAATACACCCCCGGTACGCCGCGCAGTGACAGCGCGACGGCCTGCGAACACAGGAAACGCGCGGCCGCATGGCCGTCGTCCCCGGCCAGCGCGCTGACATAGGCGATATTCAGTTCGTAGGGATGATGGACGCCGTCGTTGCCGGCCCGGGTGGACACGAAACCGCCACGCTCGCGCACCGTCGCCACCAGCGCGTCCCGCTGTGCGTCATCCAGGATGTTCTCCACCGCGCGCACGCCGATGCCGTCGTGCGAGGCGGTGAAGTTGAAGAAGTGGCACCCCGGCGGCAGCGCCGGCAGCGACGCCGCCCACTCGCGCAGGGCCGCGCCGTCGCCGGTCAGCAGCGTGTGCAGGAGCAGCGGCGGCAGGGCGAACTGATAGGCCAGATGCGCCTCATCGCCGTCGGTGAGATAGCTGATGTTTTCCCGGTGCGGCACGTTGGTTTCGGTCACCAGCAGCACCTGCGGGGCATAGCCGGCCAGCAGGGCCCGCAGGAACTTGATCACCCGGTGGGTTTCCGGCAGATGGATGCAGGGCGTGCCGATCCGCTTCCAGAGAAAGGCCACGGCATCCAGCCGCAGCAGCCGGGCGCCGGCCGCCACATAGCCGAAGATGATGTCCACGAACTCGGCCAGCACCGCCGGATTGGCGAAATCCAGATCGATCTGGTCCTCGCTGAAGGTGGCCCACAGGTGGCGGGTGCCGCGGGCGGTGGGCACCTCGGCCAGCAGCGGGGTGCTGCGCGGGCGCACCACCGCGCGCAGGTCGGTGGCCGGGTCCACCTCGATGAAGTAATCCCGCCCCGGGTCGGCGTCGGCCAGATAGTTGGCGAACCACTGGCTGCCCCGCGAGATGTGGTTGAGCACCAGATCGAACATCAGCTCGCGTTCGGCGGCCAGCGCGCGCACGTCCGACCAGTCACCCAGATTGCGGTCGACCGCGCGGTAGTCGATCACCGCGAAGCCGTCATCCGAGGAATAGGGATAGAACGGCAGCACATGCACCGCCGGCAGCACGTCCGGCACCCGCTCGCGCAGGAAGCGACGGAGGGTGGCCAGCGGCACCTCGCCCGGGGCCTGCACCATGTCGCCGTAGGTGATCAGCACCGCCAGGCTCTGGTCGACCGGGCGACCGGGGCCCGCGTCGCCGGCCGGCAGGCCGTGCTTCTGGGCACTGGCGCTGGCCCGGTCCATAATCAGGGCCGCGCCGCGCCCGCCGTACAGCGGCGTCAGCCAGTCGAGCAGCGTGGCCGTGTCGGGCCGCGGAGGCATTTCGGTCGTTGGAGGCACGCGTGGATTATCGCCGTATCAAGTCCTTCCTGCATCTCATGAAGGCATGATCCGGGCCATTCGCAACGGCCTGCTGGTCGGCCTCATCGGGCTACTGGTCATCGCGCTGGCGGCCCCGATCGTGGTGGGTTTCTATCTCGAACGCGAGCACGAGCGCCTGATCGGCAACATCAACCTGCCCGGCATGTGGCGGCTGGCGCCGGCCGGCTTCGATCGCGGGCTGTTCCGGTCGGACCTGCGCCTGCGGCTGGTGGCTGCGGACTGCGTGGCGCCCGGGTGTGACGGGCCGGTGCTGGATCTGACCATTCATCACGGCCCGGTTCCGTTCACCGCCCCGGCGGCCAGCGGCGCGCGCCTGCAACCCGCCGCCGGCGTCATCACGGGACAGTTGCCGGTGACGGTCCTGCTCGACGCCCGCCGCCTGCAACCCACGCCGCCGCCGCTGACGCTTTACGCGCGAGCCGGCCTCGACGGCGACACCGACCTGCGCGCCGCGCTGCCGGCGCTGAGCCTGCGCGTGCCCGACGGGGATGGCGCGGCCCGGCTGGAAACCGATGCGTTCGAGGCCACCGGCGCAATCACCGGCCCCGACCGGGCCCTGACCGTGCGCGCCATGCTGCCGCGATTCTCGCTGGTGGCCGAACGCGGTGGGCAGATCGGCTTTCGCGATCTGGTTGTCGAGATCAGCGCCGGGCGCGATCCCGATGGCAGACCGGCGGGCTACCGGCTGCAGCTCGAGGACCTGCAACTGGCCACCCCCGGCGGCGACGGCGCCGCCCTGGAGGGGCTGCGCCTGGCCGCCCATGCCCGGGCCGGCGGCGAGAACTTCGATCTGCGCATTTCGCGCATCGCGGCCCGGGGCGAGGACTACGGCCCGGTGCTGGCCGAGGGCCGACTGACCACCACGGACGGCCCGACCCGCCTGCCGGAACTGGCGGCCCGGGTGACGCTGGCACCGGCGCCGTGGGCGCGGCTGGTCCGGGCCGGCCCGACGCTGACGCTGGACCGCCTGCTGCTGGGCGCCCCCGACGGCGACATCCGTCTGGAAGGCGAGATCGGCGCCCGGCCGGATGCCGAGCCTGCGCAGGCCCTGCAGGGCGACATGCGTCTGCAGCTGCCGGTCGCCACCATGCGCAACATTACCGCCGCGGTGATGCGCCACCGGCATCCGGATCAGCCGCCACCGACCCCCGAGCGGGTGGAGGGCGCCATCAATGAATGGCTCGCCCGCGGCTTCATCGCCTATACCGAGCCGGACCACGCCTACGTGATCCACGCCGCCCTGGACGGCGACGACATCCGCGTGAATCAACGCACCCTGGAGAACTGGCAGGTGCTCATCGACGAACTGGACATGCCGGAACCCGCGCCGGCACGTTAGAATTCCGGATTACGCATCACCGCCGGCTGCACGGCCGGGACGGCATTCCGCATGAGCAATACCAACGAATTCGACGTCATTATCGTCGGCGGGGGACACGCCGGCACCGAAGCCGCGCTGGCCGCGGCGCGCCAGGGCGTGCGCACCCTGCTGCTGACCGACAACATCGAAACCGTGGGGCAGATGTCCTGCAACCCGGCCATCGGCGGCATCGGCAAGGGGCATCTGGTCAAGGAAATCGACGCGCTGGGCGGCGTCATGGCCCGGGCCGCGGACCGGGCCGGCATCCAGTTCCGCACCCTCAACGCCCGCAAGGGCCCGGCGGTGCGCGCCACCCGCGCCCAGGCCGACCGCATGCTCTACAAGTACGCGGTGCGCGAGGCGGTCGAGCATCAGCCGAATCTGGCCCTGTTCCAGCAGTCGGTGGACGACCTGATCGTGACCGACGGCCGTGTGGCCGGCGTGGTCACCCGCATGGGGCTGCGCTTCGCCGCGCGGGCGGTGGTGCTCACGGTGGGCACCTTCCTGGGCGGGCGCATCCACGTGGGCACCAGCCAGTTCGGCGGCGGGCGCGCCGGCGATGCGCCCTCGAATGCGCTGGCCGAGCGGTTGCGCGATCTGCCCTTCGACGTGGGTCGGCTCAAGACCGGGACGCCCCCGCGCATCGACGGCCGCAGCGTGGATTTCAGCCGCCTGGCCGAACAGCCCGGCGACGAGCCCGCCCCGGTGTTCTCGTATCTGGGCTCGCGGTCGGAGCATCCCCGGCAGGTGCCCTGCCACATCGCCCACACCAACCCGGCCACCCACGACCTGATCCGCGAGCGGCTGCACGAGTCGGCCATCTATTCGGGCGAGATCGATAGCGTGGGCCCGCGCTATTGCCCCTCGATCGAGGACAAGATCGTGCGCTTCGCCGACAAGGCCAGCCACCAGATCTTCGTCGAGCCGGAGGGCCTGAACACCACCGAGCTCTACCCCAACGGCATTTCCACCAGCCTCGGCTTCGACACCCAGCTGGCGCTGGTACGCTCGATCGACGGTTTCGAAAACGCCCACATCACCCGGCCCGGCTACGCCATCGAGTACGACTACTTCGACCCGCGCGGCCTGCAGGCGAGCCTGGAGACCCGACATCTGCCCGGGCTCTACTTCGCCGGCCAGATCAACGGCACCACCGGCTACGAGGAGGCCGCCGCCCAGGGCCTGCTGGCGGGGGGCAATGCCGCGCTGGCGGTGCGCGGGCTCGAGCCCTGGTGGCCGCGCCGGGACCAGGCCTATCTGGGCGTGCTGGTGGACGACCTGATCACCCGCGGCACGCTCGAGCCCTATCGCATGTTCACCTCCCGCGCCGAACACCGCCTGCTGTTGCGCGAGGACAACGCCGACCTGCGCCTGACCCCGACCGGCCGCGATCTGGGGCTGGTGGATGACCACCGCTGGCAGGCGTTCGAGACCAAGCGTGAGGCCGTGACCCGCGAACAGCAGCGCCTGGCCGACCTGGTGGTGCGGCCGGACGACGTGACCGACGACGCGCTGACCGAACGCCTGGGCGGCCGGCTCAAGGAGGCCTGCAAGGCCGTCGAGCTGCTGCGCCGGCCGAACCTCGGCTATGCCGACCTCCGCGGCCTGCCGGCGGTGGCCGAACAGGCCGTCGACCCGGTAGTGGCAGAACAGGTGGAAATCCAGGCCAAGTATGCCGGCTACATCGAACGCCAGAACGCGGAGATCGACCGCAACCGGCGTCACGAGGACACGCGCCTGCCGGACGGGCTGGATTACGCCGCGGTGGCCGGGCTGTCCAGCGAAATCCGCGAGAAGCTGGCGCAGCAACGGCCGGCCACGCTGGGCCAGGCGGCACGCATCCCCGGGGTGACGCCGGCGGCGGTATCACTGCTGCTGGTGCATCTCAGGAAGGGCGAGCGCGTATATCGGGAAAGCGCCTGACAGGCGACGCGGGGCCGTTCGCCCGCTTTCGCTTTTGCTGTAATCTCGGAAGCGTTTTCCAGCGAGGAGAGTGACTGTGCGAGTCCTTCTGACGGCACTGGGTGTGGGGCTTCTGCTTGCCGGTTGCGGCCAGGGCGGCAGCGGCGAGTCGGATTCCTTCCCGGTCAAGATCAAGCCCGAAATCCTGGACGACGGCACCGGTGTCCTGCGCAAGGGCAACGGCGCCGAACCCGGGACGCTGGATCCACACAAGGCCCAGGGCGTGCCCGCGGCCAACATCCTGCGCGACATCTACGAGGGGCTGATCTCGGAGGAACCCGACGGCACCATCGAGCCGGGCGGCGCCGAAAGCTGGGAGATCAGCGAGGACCGCAAGACCTACACCTTCAAGCTGCGCGAGGACGCGGTGTGGTCGAACGGCGAGCCGGTCCGGGCCGAGGACTACGCCTATGGCCTGCGGCGCACCGTCGACCCGGCCACCGGGTCGGTCTACGCCAGCATCCTGGCGCCGATCGAGAACGCCGAAGCGATCATTGCCGGTGACAAGGCCCCGGACACCCTGGGCGTGACCGCGGTCGACGAATTCAAGCTGGAAATCCGCCTCAAGGCGCCGACCCCCTACTTCCTGGGTCTGCTGACCCACAGCACCACCTACCCGCTCTACCGGCCGGCGGTGGAGGAACACGGCGACCAGTTTACCCAGCCGGGCAATGCGGTCACCAACGGCGCCTATCTGCTCAAGGAATGGGTGGTCGCGTCCGAGATCGTGCTCGAGGCCAATCCGGACTACTGGGATGCCGATAACGTCGGCGTCGGCCGGGTGGAGTATTACCCGATCGAGAACACCTCGTCCGAGCTCAAGCGCTACCAGGCCGGGGAACTGGACTGGACCGGCTCGGTGCCGATCCCGCAACTGGAGACGGTGCGCACGCACGTCCCGGATCAGCTCAAGACCAAGCCCAGCCTGTCCAATTACTACTACGGCCTGAACGTCACCCGCGAACCGTTCCAGGATTCCCCCGAACTGCGCCAGGCCCTGTCGATGGCGATCGACCGCGAGGTGATCGTGGAGAAGATCACCCGCGGCAACGAGATTCCCGCCTACCAGTGGGTGCCGCCGGTGGTGAGCGACTACCAGGGCGCCAAACTGGCCTACGCCGACATGCCGCAGGAACAGCGCAATGCCCGCGCCCGTGAGCTGTATGCGGAAGCCGGCTATGGCGAGGACAATCCGCTGACGGTGGAGATCCGCTACAACACACTCGAGGCGCACAAGAAGATCGCCTCGGTGATCGCCAGCATGTGGCAGAACGTGCTGGGGGTGGACGTGGAGCTGGTCAACGAGGAATGGAAGGTGTTTCTCCAGAACGTGTCCGAGCGCCGGGTGACGGAAGTGTTCCGCGCCGGCTGGGTGGGGGACTACGACGACCCCTACACCTTCCTGGAGTTGCTGCATTCGGATTTCGGCATCAACGGGGCCGGCTACAGCAACCCCGAATACGACGCCCTGCTGAACAAGGCCTCGCGCATGCCCGGCGGCGAGCAGCGCCAGTCGGTGCTGCGGGAGGCCGAGGCGATGCTGCTGGCCGACCATCCGGTGATCCCGGTGTTCTTCGGCACCAGCAAGGCGCTGATCAAACCGTATGTAAAGGGCTATGTGGGCAATCCCATGAGCCACTACTACAGCAAGGATTTCCGCATCGAGCCCGCCGACGACAGCCCGGCCCAATGAGCCGGGTTCGCCGCCCCCGCCCAAACTAGGAGCCGATGCCGTGCTGGCCTACGCCGTTCGCCGCATTGCGGGGGTGGTACCCACCCTGCTGATACTGCTGACCCTGGCGTTCGTGCTGATCCGCTCGGCGCCCGGCGGGCCCTTCGACGCCGAAAAGCAGCTGCCGCCACAGATCGAGGCCAACCTGCAGGCCAAGTATCATCTGGACGAGCCGCTCTACCAGCAGTACGCACGCTACGTGTGGGACGTGCTGCATTTCGATTTCGGTCCCTCGTTCCAGTACAAGGACCTGACTGTCACCCAGCTGATCACGGACGCCTTCCCGGTATCGCTGAAGCTGGGCGCGGCGTCACTGCTGTTCGCTCTGCTGTTCGGGGTGCCGCTGGGCGTGCTGGCGGCCCTGCGGCAGAACAGCGCCACGGACTACGGGCTGATGACGCTGGCGATGGTGGGTATCTCGATTCCCAATTTCGTGCTGGCGCCGCTGCTGATCCTGCTACTGGCGGTATACAACGACTGGCTGCCGGCCGGGGGCCTGGGCGGGCCCAGCCACTTCGTGATTCCGGTGCTGGCGCTGGGCACCGCGATGATGGCCTATGTCGCACGGCTGACCCGCGGCTCGATGATCGAGGTCCTGCGCTCCGATTTCATCCGCACCGCCCGGGCCAAGGGCCTGACCGCCCGTCGCGTGCTGTTCGTGCACGCCCTGCCGGCCGGGCTGACGCCGGTGGTGTCGTTCATGGGACCGGCCACCGCCGGCATCATCACCGGCTCGGTGGTGATCGAGACCATCTTCGGCATTCCCGGCCTGGGCCGCTTCATCGTGCAGGGCGCCACCAACCGCGACTACACCCTGGTGCTGGGCGTGGTGCTGTTCTACGGCATGCTGATCATCCTGTTCAATCTGCTGGTCGACCTGGTCTACGCCTGGCTCGACCCCCGCGTGAGCTACTGAGGGCCGCCTGGTGATATTCCGCCGCAAACGTGACGCGGACAGGCTGGCCGCAACCGCAGAGGTGGCCAGCCGCAGCCTGTGGTCCAACGCCATGCGGCGGCTGATCCGCAATCGCGCGGCGCTGGCCGCCAGTGCGGTGCTGGGGCTGATGGTAGTGCTGGTGCTGATCGGCCCGGCGCTGTCCCCCTACGATCAGGCGACCCAGGACTACGGCATGATCTGGACCGGGCCGGATGCCGGCAGCGGGCATCTGTTCGGGACTGACAGCCTGGGCCGCGACCTGTTCGTGCGCACCATGCAGGGGGGGCGCATCTCGCTGACCATCGGCGTGGTCACCACCCTGGTCAGCCTGATCATCGGCGTGACCTACGGCTCGGTGGCCGCCTACTTCGGCGGCCGGGTGGATTCGCTGATGATGCGGGCGGTGGACATTCTCTACGCCATGCCCTTCCTGTTCTTCGTGATCCTGCTGATGGTGGCCTTCGGGCGCAACATCTACCTGATCTTCATCACCATCGGCGCGGTCAGCTGGCTGGACATGGCCCGTATCGTGCGCGGCCAGACGCTGTCGGTGAAACAGAAGGAATTCGTCGAGGCCGCGCGCATGGCCGGCGCCTCCTCGTTCAACGTCATCCGGCGGCACATCGTGCCCAATCTGCTGGGCGTGGTGGCGGTGTACATCACCCTGACCATTCCGCAGGTGATCCTGTTCGAGTCCTTCCTGAGCTTTCTCGGCCTGGGGGTGCAGGAGCCGGCCACCTCCTGGGGCACGCTGGTCAAGGACGGGGCCGACGAGATGAGCCGCGCGCCGTGGCTGCTGATCTTCCCGGCGGTGTTCCTGGCCACCACGCTGTTCTGCTTCAACTTCATCGGCGACGGCCTGCGCGACGCGCTGGACCCGAAGGACCGTTGATCACGATGCTGCTGCAAGTAACCAATTTACGGGTCAGCTTCGATACACCCGACGGCCCGGTCGACGCCGTGCGCGGGCTCGATTTCGAGCTGGCCGAGGGCCAGACGCTGGGCATCGTGGGGGAATCCGGCTCGGGCAAGAGCCAGTCGGTGCGGGCGCTGCTGGGCCTGCTGGACAGCAATGGCCGGGTCAGCGGGTCGGCGCGTTACCGCGACACCGAACTGATCGGGCTGTCCGAGCGCGAGCTTCGACGCATTCGCGGGTCGCGCATCGCGATGATCTTCCAGGATCCGATGACCTCGCTGAACCCGCATCTGCGGGTGTCCACCCAGATGACCGAGGTGCTGGCGCAGCACCAGGGCCTGCGGCGGCGCGCGGCCATGAGCCGGGCGATCGAGATGCTCGAGGCCGTGCGCATCCCCGATGCGGCCCGGCGTATCCGCTACTACCCGCACCAGTTTTCCGGGGGGATGCGCCAGCGCGTGATGATTGCCATGAGCCTGCTCTGCCAGCCGGATATCCTGATCGCCGACGAGCCCACCACCGCCCTGGACGTGACCGTGCAGGCGGAAATCCTCGACCTGATCCGCGACCTGCGCACCCGCTTTTCCACCTCGGTGATCCTGATCACCCACGATCTGGGCGTGGTAGCCGGCACCTGCGATCACGTGGTGGTGATGCGCGACGGCGAGGTGGTGGAGCGGGCGGCGGTCGGGGCGCTGTTCGACCAGCCGCAGCACGACTACACGCGGCGGCTGCTCGCCGCGGTGCCGAAGCTGGACGCCGGCGGCTGACATCGTGGACATCGCCTGGCAGGCCCAGCTGCGGTTCCTGATCCCGGCGCTGGCCGCCACCCTCGCGGCGGCCGCGGCCGTAATCCACATCCTGCTGCACAAGCGGGATTCCCGCGGGGCCTTCGGGTGGATCGCCGTTTGCCTGCTGTTCCCGCTGTTCGGGCCGGTGCTCTATGCGGTATTCGGCATCAACCGGGTGCAGATCCGGGCCCAGCGTCTGGACCAGCGGGCCACCCATGCCCTGGGCCAGCGGGCACCCGGGGTCGACAGCGGCCACACCCGTCGCACACCTGCGGTGCCCGAGTCCCTGACCGGCCTGGCGGCCGCGGCCGACCAGCTGGCGGCAGTGCCGCTGGTCGCCGGCAACGAACTGGCGGTCCTGCACCACGGCGACCAGGCCTACCCGGCCATGCTGACGGCGATCGAGCAGGCCGAGCGCTACGTCTATCTGGCCACCTACATCTTCGAGACCGATAGCACCGGGCGCCAGTTCGTGGCGGCACTCGGCCGGGCGGTGGCACGCGGGGTGGATGTGCGGGTGATGCTCGACGGTTTCGGCGAGTACTACGCCTGGCCTCGCCGCCGCGCCGGCGGTCTGCTGCGGCGCCAGGGCGTGAGTGTGGCCCGCTTTCTGGCGCCCAGCCTGCTGCCGCCGTCACTGCGCATCAATCTGCGCAATCACCGCAAGATTCTGGTGGTGGACGGCATCCGGGGATTCACCGGCGGCATGAACATCGGCGACCGGCATGTCGGCGCGGCGCGCCGGCCGCGGCGGGTGGACGATATGCATTTCGCCCTGGCCGGGCCGGTCGTGCATCAGATGGAAACCGTGTTCCTGGCCGACTGGGCATTCGTGACCGGCGAACGCACCGCGGCCGGCGACTCGGCGGCGGCTCGGGGGTCGGCCACCTGCCGTGTCATCGACGACGGCCCCACGGAGGACCCGGACCGGATCGCCCTGCTGCTGAGCGCGGCGGTGGCCACCGCCCGCGAGCGGGTGCTGATCATGACCCCCTATTTCCTGCCCTCGGCCGGCCTGATCGCGGCGCTGCAGGCAGCCGCACTGCGGGGGCTGGACGTGTCCATCGTGCTGCCGGCCGCCAACAACCTGCCCTACGTGCACTGGGCTTCGCGCCACGGCCTGCGGGAGCTGCTGGTACGCGGGGTGAAGATCTACTACCAGCCGGCGCCGTTCGTTCACAGCAAGCTGTTCGTGGTGGACGACGGCTACGCCCTGATCGGCTCGGCCAATCTCGACCCGCGCAGCCTGCGGCTGAATTTCGAGATGCAGGTGGAGGTATACGACCGCGGTTTCGTGGCCGAACTGGCCGATCACCTGGCGGGGCGCATCGAGGCCTCGCGCCGCTACACCGCCGCGGACTTCGACCAGCGTTCGCTGCCGGTGCGGCTGCGCGACGCGGTGGCCTGGCTGTTCACGCCGTATCTGTGACCGCTTCCGGGCGCGCCAGCCCCGCGGCCACGTCAGGCGGCAGCGCCACGCGCATGGCGACCGGCCGATGATCCGACAGCCGCACGTCCACCGCCTCGGCATGCGTCACCGTCATCCCCGGACTGGTCAGGATGTGGTCGATACCCCGACGCGGCCGCCAGCTGGGAAACGTGACAAGCCGTTCGCCATGCACGCGCAGGGCGCCATCGGCCAGTGCCGGCGCGCGCCGCAGATGGCCGGCACTGCAGTTGGTGTCGGCCATCACCACGACATGTTCGAACGGGGCGACCAGCCGCCGCAGCGCCACCAGTTGCTGGGCCCGGCTGCCGCGGGTCAGGGCCAGATGCGTCACCACGACCGCCAGCGGGGATGCCGGATCGCCGAACTGTGCCAGCAGCGCGCCGCGACCGGGCAGCGTGCCCGGCAGCGCATGTTCGCTGACGGCGAACGGCCGTACCCGGGCGAGCAGGCCCAGCCCGTGCTGGGCGACGTGGCCCAGGTTCCGGTTGACCAGCGAATGCCAGTAGCTGAAGCCGCCCCGGCGGGCGAGCAGCTCCATCTGGTTCTCGTAGCCACTGCGACGGCTGCCGGCGTCGATTTCCTGCAGCCCCACGATGTCGTAACCGGCCACCAGGTCCCCGATACGGGCCAGGTTTTCCTGCACTTCGAGGCTGGGCAGCAGGTGGCGCCAGCCCCGGGTGAGATACTCGCGATAACGTTTGGTGCCGATACCGACCTGCATGTTGAAACTGAGCAGATCGAGTTCGGCCGCGTGACGGCTGGCCCCGGGCGGGCGGCTCATGGCGAGTCACTCTGTTGACGATGCATCACAGGTTACCATTGGGGTCATGACCGCTCTTGGACCACAACCGGCCGCCGATATTCCCGCGCCCCTGCTGGCCGCCGAACAACTGCATGTGCATTTCCCCATGGCGACCAGCTGGCCATGGCAGACCGGCTCGGCCCTGCGGGCGGTCAACGGCATCGACCTGAGCCTGGCCGCCGGGCGCACGCTGGGGGTGGTGGGTGAATCGGGCTGCGGCAAGTCGACCCTGGCGCGGGCCATCACCGGTCTGCAGCCGATCACCTCGGGTCGTCTGACATTCGAAGGCCGGGATGTCACCGACCTGAATCAGGCCGGCTGGCGGCGCCTGCGCCGCGATGTTCAGATGGTGTTCCAGGACCCGCTGGCCAGCCTCAACCCCCGCATGACCATCGGTGAAGTAGTGGCCGAGCCACTGCGCCACCTGTTTCCCGAACTGTCCCGCGCCGAGCGCTGGGACCGGGTGACCGCCATGCTCGAGCGGGTGGGGCTGTCCGGCCACATGGTGAATCGCTATCCGCACGAATTCTCCGGCGGCCAGTGCCAGCGAATCGGCATCGCCCGGGCCCTGGTGGTCCAGCCCAAGCTGCTGGTCTGCGACGAGCCGGTGTCGGCACTGGATGTGTCCATCCAGGCGCAGATTCTCGACCTCCTGCAGGCCCTGCAGGACGAATTCAACATCGCCATGCTGTTCATCGCCCACGATCTGGCGGTGGTGCGCCAGATCAGCGACGAGGTGCTGGTGATGTACCTGGGCCAGGCCATGGAGGCCGCCGACCCGGACACCCTGTTCGACCGCCCGCGCCACCCCTATACCCGGGCCCTGATCTCCGCCGTGCCGCGGCCGGACCCGGATTTCGAGCGCACCCGCAAGCGCATTCTGCTGGAGGGCGATCTACCATCGCCGGCCGACCCGCCCTCCGGCTGCGTGTTCCGCACCCGCTGCCCGTGGGTGCAGCAGGACTGCGCCGAGACCGTGCCGGAACGCCGTCCGCGCAGCGACGGCCGCGGCGAGGTGGCCTGCCACTACGCGGACGAACTGGCCCGCGCGAGTTGATCCGCGCGGTCGTCCCGCCAGGGCGGCCCGCGCTATAGTCCGGGCATGTCCCGACCACCCCGCCTGCGCCGACTCGGCTCGGCCCTCGTGCTGCTGTTGCTGCTGGCGGCCGGCCTGCTGCTGGCCGGCGACCGCTGGCTGACCTCACTGGGCGGGGCATTCGCCCATGCCCCGGAGGACGCCGAATGGCTGCTGACGCCGACCACCCGCGCGCTGGTCGAGGCCAGCTATGACGGGCTGGGCGACACGCCGCCAGTGGTCGACCACTGGGTACACGTGCTGTCCCGTGGCGACGCCGACAACGGCAATGCCAGCTTCCTCAACCCGGCCGCGGGCGAATTCTGGCCGTTCCGCCATTACGTCGCCCTGCGGCTGCTGCTCGGCGCCGGCGGCGTGCGCGACCGTTCGCATCTGGACGAACGCTATCCGGCCCGTCTGATGCGCCAGGTCCGGAGCCTCCCGCACCCGCATCAACTGCAGCTGGTCGGGCTCGATCAGCGTTTCGACCGCGATGGCCGGGCGCAGCCCGAGGGGACCCTGGCCTACGTCGACAACGAGCGGGTGGCGGCGCTGGCCGAGCGCTATCCCGAGCACCTGCGGGCGGCGGTCTCGATCCACCCGGATCGCCCCCATGCGCTGGCCGAGATCAACCGCTGGGCCGGTCGCGACATCCGCCGCATCGCCTGGATGCCGGCCCTGCAGGGATTCGACCCGGCCGACGGCCGGCAGGATTTCTACGCGGCGATGGCGGAGCAGGACATGGCGCTGATCGTGCACGTCGGCGCCGGGCCCGGGCTGGGTCTGGGCGAGGCCGCGCTGGGCAATCCGGAACGGCTGCGCCCGGCGCTGGCGGCAGGACTGGAGGTGACGATGGTGCTGGGCGGGGCCGACGGGCGCTACCCCGACCCGCAGGCCGAGGGCCGTACCGTGTCCGCCACCGAACTGGTCCTGCGCATGCTGCGCGAGCCCGAACTCGAGGACCAGCTGACCGCGGTGATCGGCGGCGTGGCCACACGCCCGCACTCGCGACAGGCCCTGTCCCGGCTGCTGCAGGCGCCCGACCTGCAGGACCGGCTGGGCTATGCCAGCGTCTACCCGCTGCCGGCCGTGGCCGCGGCCACCAATCCGGGCGGACTGCGCGACGCAGGATATCTGCCGGACGAGGCCACCGCGTCGCTGCGTGAACTCTACGACCTGAACCCGCTGCTGTTCGATTTCGTGCTCAAACGCCAGCTCCGGCTACCGCACACCGACCTGGGCCTGTCCGCCAGCGTTTTTACCGGTCCCGACGACGAGACCGTCACCGCCAGGTAACAGTCCAGCGATATAACCGCAGGCCGTCCCTTCGCGAAACGGTCCTGCCGGCCATGCCCACCAATCCGACTTTCCCCCGTCCGGTCGATCCGGTACGTCGCCGGCTGCTGCTCGGCGGCCTGAGCAGCGCCGGCGTGCTCGCCGTCGGCCCGCTGCTATCGGCCTGCGGCGGCGGCAGTGGCGGCGGTCCGGCCATCGGTCCGGGCGGCTCGAACAACGCCGGCGGTGGTGGCGGCACCATCCGCCCCGCCCAGCCCGCCAGCAACATCGCCAATCTCGGGCCGCTGCAGGCGCCGGACGCCAACGGTCTGCGGCTGCCGGCCGGCTTTACTTCCCGCATCATCGCACGGGCCGGCGAGGACCCGACCGGCGGCTCAGGCTACCGCTGGCACACCTTCCCGGACGGCGGCGCCACCTTCGCGCAGCCGGACGGCGGCTGGGTGTACGTCTGCAACAGTGAATTCCTGCCCGGGGGCGTTGGCGCGCTGCGTTTCGATGCCGCCAGTAACGTGGTCGATGCCTATCAGATCCAGCGCGGCACCCTGCTGAACTGCGCCGGCGGCCCGACCCCCTGGGGCACCTGGCTGACCTGCGAGGAGTACGAGGCCGGATTCGTCTACGAATGCGATCCCAGCGGCCAGTCCTCGGCGGCCCGGCTGAGCAATCAGCGCCCGGCCATGGGCACGTTTGCCCACGAGGCCGCCGCCATCGACCCGGAACGCCGGCAGGTCTACCTCACCGAGGACGAATCGGACGGCGGCTTCTACCGCTTCACCCCGGACAGCTACCCCGATCTGTCCAGCGGGCTGCTGGAAATCGCCGAGGTGCTGGGCACCGACCCGGCCACCCGGCGCCAGGTGATCTGGCACGAAGTGCCTCAGCCCAACCCGACGCTGGCACTGACCAACGAACTCAGCGGCGTGCTCGCCGAGATTCCGCTGGTGGGCGACCTAACCGAACCCGTGCTCGAACTGATCGGCACGCCCACCCGTCGGCAGGTGGCCAACAGCACGGTGTTCGACGGCGGCGAGGGCATCGCCTGGCACGACGGCATCGTCTACTTCACTACCAAGGGCGACAACCGGGTGTGGGCGCTGGACACCGCCGCGCAGACCATCGAAATCATCTACGACGACGACATGTTCGCCGACGCCGTGCTCACCGGCGTGGACAACGTGGTGGTATCGGCCGGCGGCGACGTGCTGGTGGCCGAGGACGGCGGCGACATGCAGATCGTGGCCATCACCCCCGAGCGCCAGCTGGTGCCGCTGGTGATGGTGACCGATCAGGCCGAGTCGGAAGTCACCGGCCCGGCCTTCTCGCCCGACGGCACCCGGCTGTACTTCAACAGCCAGCGCGGGCCGGAGCCGTCCGCCGGCGGCCTGCCGATCCCGGGACCCGGCGGCCGCGGCCTGACCTACGAAATCACCGGCCCGTTCTTCGACGGACCCATCACAAATGGGTAGGCCGCGCCGGCGACCGGGCGTTTCCCGCCGCGACCTGCTGCGTGGCGCCGCCGGGGCGCTGGCGATCACGCCCTGGCTGACCGCCTGCGGTGGCGGCAGTGGCAGCGGGGCGAGCGGCGACGAGGCCCGGGCCACCGCCCGCGCGCCGGGTTCCGGGGCAATGTTTTCCCACGGGGTGGCCAGCGGCGACCCGCTGGCCGACCGCGTGATCCTGTGGACCCACGTCACCCCGCCGGACAGCGGACCGATGCCGGTCGACTGGCAGATCGCGACCGATGCGAGCTTCGACGACATCATCGCGCAAGGCAGCACCCTCGCCGAGCCGGCGCGGGATCACACGGTGAAGGTGGACCCGACCGGCCTGACGCCGGATACGGTCTCTTTCTACCGCTTCATCGCCGCGGGCAACCGGTCCGCCACCGGGCGCACGCGCACGCTGCCGGCGGGGCCCACCGAGCGGGTACGGCTGGCGGCGGTGTCCTGTGCCAGCCTGCCGCACGGCTTCTTCAATGCCTACCGGCGCATTGCCGAGCGTGACGACCTGAACGCGGTGGTCCACCTCGGCGATTACATCTACGAATACGGCAACGACCCCGGCCAGTACGGCGCGGACGTGCAGGCCGGCGGACGGACTTTCGAACCGGCACACGAGACCCTGAGCCTGGACGACTACCGCACGCGACATGCCTGCTACAAGCTGGACCCGGACCTGCAGGCCCTGCACGCCAGCCATCCCATGATCGCGATCTGGGACGACCACGAAACCGCCAACAACGCGTTCGTCGATGGCGCCGAGAATCACGACCCGGCCACCGAGGGCGACTGGCCGCTGCGCCGCGACGCCGGTCTGCGGGCCTACTACGAGTGGATGCCGATCCGGGTAACCGACCCCACCGACCGCCGCGTGGCCTATCGCCAGTTCCGCTTCGGCGATCTGGTGGAACTGTCGATGCTGGAAACCCGGCTGCTGGCCCGCAGCGAGCCCGCCGGCCAGGCCGACGCGGGCGATATCAATGATCCGGCGCGGCAACTGCTGGGAAACACGCAATTCGACTGGCTGCGCGCCGGTCTTCAGGATTCACGCACCCGCTGGCGGCTGCTGGGGCAGCAGGTGATGATGGGACAGCTGCGGCTGGCCGGGCTGCCGGAGCTGATGCAGCTGCCCGTGCCCGAGCTCGATCGCCTGCTCGGTCAGGTGCCACTGGTGGGGACCGGCGGGGTGCTGCTCAACCCCGACCAGTGGGACGGCTACCGGGCCGCCCGTCAGCGGCTGTTCGACCTGTTCGCCAACACCGGCAACGTGGTGGTGCTGACCGGCGATATCCACACTTCCTGGGCGATGGATCTGCAGCCGGACCCGTTTCCGATCACCGGAAGCCTGTTCGGCGGCCCGCCGGTGGGCGTGGAATTCGTGGTGCCGTCCGTCACCTCGCCGGGGCTGCCGCAACTGCAGCCGGCGCGCCAGCTGATCCGGGTCAACAACCCGCACATCCGCTATGTCGACCTGGCCGAGCACGGCTACGTGATCGTGGATGTGGATGCGCAGCGAGTGGAAGCGCAGTGGTGGTATGTCGACGATATTCTCGGGCCGTCGAACGGCGAACGCTTGGGCGCCACCATGCGCACCGAGAGCGGAGCAAACCGGCTGACCGCCGGCTGACTTCCCGGACCTAGCAGGCCGCTATCGCGGACGCCATCAGCGCCCGCGCAATCGCAATCCGACTCCGGCAACGGCGTGCCGGCCGGCGGTCACACGCCAGCCGGCACAGCCCGCGTCAGAACTGGCGGGGACCCCGTGGCCGATCTTCGCGGGGCCGTGCTTCGTTGACCCGCAGGTTGCGGCCCTGGAAGTCGGTTTCGTTCAGCCCCTGGATCGCGGCCTCGGCCGAGCCCTTGTCCGGCATCTCGACGAAGCCGAACCCGCGCGAGCGGCCGCTTTCACGGTCGGTAATGATCTTGGCGGAGCTTACCTCGCCGTAGGCTTCGAATGCGGCGCGCAAGTCATCTTCGCTTGAGCCCCAGGGCAGATTGCCCACATAGATGTTAATCACAGCAGAATCCCGAATCGCGGCGCCATTGCCCTACGTCGTCCGCCGGGGCACGGCAATGGCACGAACCCATCCCCCAGGGGCCGGCTTGTTATGCCGACGGTTCGAGTGTAGCGCTTTTTTCCGTCAAGCAATATGACCGCCCGGCGGAATGGATCCGGCAGTCCTAAAGTGACTTTTGTGCAGCCCGCCGGCGTGGCCGGCCGTTACCGGCCGTTTTACCCAGAACCGGCAAGGCCGGCGTCAGCCGCAGTTGGGCCGCCGGCCGGCGTTCCGGGCCTGCTGATAGAGCGGCATCGCCTTGGGGATGTTCTCATTGAGCTTGTTGATCCGGCTTTCATGCCCGGGGTGGGTGGACAGGAATTCGGGCGGCGACCCGCCGCTGGACCGCGCCATGTTCTGCCATAACTGCACCGAAGCCTGCGGGTCGAAACCCGCCCGGGCCATGAGTTCCAGACCCACCACATCGGCCTCGCTTTCCTGAGCCCGTGAGAAGGGCAGCAGTACGCCAACCTGAGCCCCTAGGCCCAGCGCGGCCATGGCGGCCTGGCCCATGCCGCCGTTGCCGCCACCGGCAATGGCGCCGGCCAGCTGCAGGGCACTCTGGGTGGCGAACTGGCTGGACACCCGTTCATTGCCGTGATCGGCCAGTACGTGGGCGACTTCGTGGCCAATGACCGTGGCCAGCTGGTCCTGGTTACGGCTGACGTCGAGCAGGCCGGTGTAGACACCGATCTTGCCACCGGGCAGGGCGAAGGCATTGGCCTGGTCGTCGGCGAAGACGGTGACCTCCCAGGTGCCGCCGGTCTGGCGGGTAATGGCGTTGGCCACGCACTGTACGTAGTTGTTGACCCGGCTGGACTGCTCGATCGGTGTTTCCTGCTTCATCTGCTGATAGCTGGCCGCGCCCATTTCGGCGAGATCCGAGGAGGGAAACAGTTTCAGTTGCGGTCGGCCGGTGGGCGAGGTGGCGCAGGCGACGGTGATCAGGGCCGTCAGCAACACCACGATCAGGTTGCGCTTGTGCATGATTCAGTCCTAGACCGATTGCAGTCGGTTGCAGTTGGAGTTCGGCGCGCGCGTCGCGTTCATGTCCGAGAGCTTAAGACATTGGGATGAACCGCGTCTGAACAACCCCGAGAAGGTCGGTCACGGCGGCCGGCCGGGGTGGCGTTACAATCGCGGCCCATGAGCGATGATATCTCCCACATACTCGACGGACTCAACGACGCGCAGCGCGAGGCGGTGGGCGCCCCGCCGGGCCACCGGCTGGTGCTGGCCGGCGCCGGCTCGGGCAAGACCCGCGTGCTCACCCACCGGGTGGCCTGGCTGATCGAAGTGGAAGGGGTGTCGCCACAGTCGATTCTGGCGGTCACCTTCACCAACAAGGCCGCACACGAGATGCGCGGCCGCATCGAGCGGCTGGTGCGGGTGCCGGCCTCGGCGATGTGGGTGGGCACCTTTCACGGCATTGCCCACCGGCTGCTGCGCCTGCACTGGCGCGAGGCGAAACTGCCCCAGACCTTCCAGATCATCGACAGCGACGACCAGTACCGGCTGGTGCGGCGCACGCTCAAGAATCTGGAACTGGACGAGGCCCGCTGGCCGCCCAGGCAGATGCAGGGCTTCATCAACGGCTGCAAGGAGGAAGGCCGGCGGCCGCAGCACCTGGCCGACACCGGGGATTTCGCCCGGGCGCAGATGATCCGCGTCTACACCGCCTATGAAAGCGCGCGCGAGTCCGCCGGCCTGGTGGACTTCGCCGAACTGCTGCTGCGGGCCCACGAACTGGTACGCGACGACAGGGAACTGCAGGCCCACTATCGCAAGCGCTTCCGCCATCTGCTGGTGGACGAATTCCAGGACACCAACACCCTGCAGTACGCCTGGATCCGGGTGCTGGCCGGCGATCAGGCGAAGGTGTTCGTGGTCGGCGACGATGACCAGTCGATCTACTCCTGGCGCGGTGCGCGGGCCGACAACATCCTGCGCTTCGCGGAAGACTATCCGGATACCCAGACCGTCCGGCTGGAGCAGAACTACCGCTCCACCTCGACCATCCTGTCCGCCGCCAACGGGCTGATCCGCCACAACAGCGGCCGCCTGGGCAAGGAACTGTGGACCGACGGCGCCGAGGGCGAGCCGATCGACGTCTACGCCGCCTTCAACGAGATCGACGAGGCCCAGCACGTGGTCACCCGCATCCGCGGCTGGCTGGACGACGGCGGGGCCCGCTCCGAAGTCGCCATCCTGTACCGCTCCAACGCCCAGTCGCGGGTGCTGGAGGAGCAGCTCATCCGCGCCGAGATTCCCTACCGCATCTACGGCGGCCAGAAATTCTTCGAGCGGGCCGAGATCAAGGACGCCATGGCCTACCTGCGCCTGATCATGGCCCGGGCCGACGATGCCGCCTTCGAGCGCATCGTCAACACCCCCACCCGCGGTATCGGGGCCGCCACCGTCGACAGGATCCGCGCCCACGCCCGGGCCGAGGCGATGAGCCTGTGGCAGGCGGCCGACGCCCTGGCCCGCGAGGGCCTGCCGGGCCGGGCCGCGAATGCGGTGCGCGCGTTCCTGACGCTGATCGACGACCTCGACGCCGAAGTGACCAACCGCGATCTGCGCGAGATAACCGAGACGGTGATCGACCGCAGTGGCCTGAAGGCGCACCACGGCAAGGACAAGTCCGAAAAGGGCGAGGCCCGGGTCGAGAACCTGGACGAACTGGTATCCGCCGCCCGCGGCTTCGTGGCCGACGAAACCGAACCCGGCGATGCGCTCACCCAGTTCCTGGCCCACGCCGCGCTGGAGGCCGGCGAGAACCAGGCCGGCGAGTGGGACGACTGCGTGCAGCTGATGACCCTGCACGCTGCCAAGGGCCTGGAATTCCCGCAGGTATTCCTGGTGGGATTGGAAGAGGGCCTGTTCCCGCACCAGCGCTCGGTGGAGGACCCGGACGGCCTGGAAGAAGAGCGGCGGCTGGCCTACGTCGGCATGACCCGGGCGATGCAGCGCCTGCATCTGTCGCACGCGGAACTGCGCCGGCTGCACGGCAGCGAAAATCTCTGCGCGCCGTCACGCTTCCTGCGCGAGATCCCCGCCGAATTCTTGCGCGAGATCCGGCCGCAGGCCCAGGTCAGCCGGCCGATGTTCGATGGCAGACGCGGCCTGATCGACACCGGCGCCGGCCCGGAGGGCCTCAACCTCGGCCAGCGCGTGGCGCACAAGAAATTCGGCGAGGGCGTGGTGCTGTCGTTCGAGGGCGAGGGTGCCCGGGCCCGGGTACAGGTCAATTTCGACGGCGCCGGCAGCAAGTGGCTGATGGCGGGGTACGCGAACCTGCAGCCGATTTAGCCACGCGCGGCACCGTCCGGGGTCTGCTAGGTTTAAGCGACCAGACCCACCCGGGGATTCCCCATGCTGCGCCGGCTTGCGCTGTTCGCGCCACTGCTGTTGCTATCCGCAACGGTTACCGCCCAGACCCTGACCGTGGGCACCAGGATCGCGCCGCCCTTCGTGGTGGAAACCGAATCCGGCGATCTGGGCGGCATCAGCATCGAGCTTTGGGAACGGCTGGCCGAGGATCTGGATCTGGCCTTCGAGTACCAGCGCACCGATATCGACGGCCTGCTCGCCGGTCTGCAGGACGGCTCGCTGGATGTGGCCGTGGGCGCGCTGACCATGACCGCCGCGCGCGAGCAGGTAATCGATTTCACCCACCCCTTCCACACCACCGGTCTGGCCGTGGCGGTGCAGCCCGACAGCGCGGGCGCGTGGGATGCCATCAAGCGATTCTTCTCGGTCGAGTTCCTGATGGCCGTGCTCGGCCTGCTGGCGCTGCTGCTGGCGGTGGGCCTGGTGATCTGGCTGGCCGAGCGCCGTGCCAACCCGGATGAGTTCGGCGGCGGAACCAGCCGCGGTCTGGGCAACGGCCTGTGGTGGGCGGCGGTCACCATGACCACCGTGGGCTACGGCGACAAATCCCCGCGCACGCTGGCCGGGCGCATCGTCGGACTGGTGTGGATGTTTGCCGCCATCATCCTGATCTCGGGATTCACCGCGGCCATCGCCACGTCACTGACCGTCGGCCAGCTCGGCACCCGCATCGACAACGTGGACGACCTGCGACGCATGGCGGTGACCACGGTGGCCGGGACCTCCAGCGCCGCCGCACTGGACGCCCGCGGCATCGGCTACTACCCGGTGGATGACCTCGACAGCGGGCTGGCGGAACTGGCCGCCGGCCGCACCGACGCGGTGGTCTACGACGCCCCCATCCTGCAGTACGTGGCCAATAACGAGTATCCGCGCCGCACCACGGTGCTACCGCTGCGCTTCGAGCGTCAGGAATACGCCCTTGCGGTCACGCAGGACAGTCCGCTGCGGGAGCGGCTGAATCAGCGGATTCTGGAAATCGTGAACCAGCCGGCCTGGAGCCAAACGGTGCGGTCCTATCTGGGCGCCGGGCAACCCTAGACCTGAGCGCGAGGCGCCGCCTCTAGCCCTTGACCCGCATGACCAGGCTGTCGATGCCCTTCTCGTCGAGCTTGCGCAGCGTGGCGTTGAGCCGTTCGGTACTTTCCAGCGTGGCCGTGCGTACCCGGTACACCACGCGCCCGGATTCCAGCCGCACTTCTTCGATGCTCGATTCGATGCCCAGCAATGCCAGCCCCGCCTTGCGCCGGTCGGCGTCGGCGTGGCTGGAAAACGAGCCAGCCTGGATCACGTAGCGACCCGGCTGTTCCACCTTGCGGGTGGTGGTCTGGCTGCGTTCGGTATCGCCGGTGTATTCCTCTTCCGGAATCACCACCTCGTAGTTGGGCAGCATTTCGTAGAACGCGAACCGCGGCGACGGATCCTTGGCCGGCTCGTCGTCCGGTGCGGCCTCGCCGGATTCATCGGCACCCCCCGCGGCGGGAATCTCGATGCCGGCCACCTTCAGGCCACTGCTGCCGGCCGGCCGCCCGAACACGTATACCCCGGCGGCCGCGGTCAGGCCGATACACAGCCCACAGAACAGCCAGACCCACCCGGGAATACCGGCGGCGCGGCTGGTGGACTTGCGCTTGGCCGCCGGCCGTTTACGGGGTTTCTTGCGGCCGTCACTGCTGCGGGTCTTGGCGTAATCCCGGGCCATTACATCACCTCCGGACTGGTCACGCCGAGCAGCGTCAGACCGTTGGCCAGAACCTGACGGGTGGCCTGGATCAATGCCAGGCGGGCGTTGCGCAGGGCTGCATCCTCCACCAGGAACGGGTGCGCGTTGTAGTAACTGTGGAAGGCGTCGGCCACCTCCCGCAGATAATGCGCCAGCGTGTGCGGCGCATAACCCAGGGCGGCGGCCTCCACCACTTCCGGGTAGCGCGACAGCTCGGTGAGCAGGCGCTGTTCGTGTTCCTCTTCCAGACGCGCCAGATCGGCGGCCTCGGCACTGAACTGCAGCCCGCGTTCGTCGAGCTGGCGGCCAACGCTGCAGACCCGGGCATGGGCGTACTGGATGTAATAGACCGGGTTGTCGTTGGACTGGGACTTGGCCAGCTCCAGGTCGAAATCCAGATGCTGCTCGTTGGAGCGCATGACATAGAAGAAACGGGTGGCATCCATCCCGACCTCGTCGCGCAGCTCGCGCAGGGTCACATACTGACCGGCACGGGTGGACATGGGCAGCTTCTCCGCCCCGCGGTAGAGGATGGCGAACTGCACCAGCTGCACCGCCAGCCGATCGGCCTCCCCGGTCAGGGCCTGGACGGCGGCCTGCACCCGCGGCACGTAGCCGTGATGATCGGCGCCCCAGATATCGACCAGACGATCGAAGCCGCGGTCCAGCTTGTTCAGGTGATAGGCGATGTCGGCGGCGAAATAGGTGTGGGTGCCATTGGCGCGCACCAGCACCCGGTCCTTCTCGTCGCCGAAACGGGATGACGCGAACCAGGTCGCGCCTTCCTCATCATAGGTGTGGCCGGCCTCACGCAGACGCTCCAGCGCCGCTGCCACCGCGCCATCGTCCACTAGGGAACGTTCCGAGAACCAGCGATCGAACGCCACCCCGAAGGCCGCCAGGTCGTCGGCAATGTCGGCCAGCTGCTCGTCCAGGATCACCGCCAGCAGCTGGCGGAAACCGTCCTCGCCCACCAGTTCGCGGGCACGAACAATGATGGCATCCAGATAGGCATCGCGGTCGCCGCCGGCGTCGACATCAGCCGGCAGACCCGCAAGCACCTCGGCGGCGGGATGGCGGAAGGCGTCGCCCTGTTCGACCGCCAGCTTGTCGGCCGCGGCCTGCACATAATCCCCCTGATAGGCGCCGGCCGGGAAGGGCATCTCCTCCCCACGGCACTGCAGGTACCGGCACCACAGCGACATCGCCAGGATATCCATCTGCCGGCCGGCGTCATTGACGTAGTACTCGCGGTGCACGTCGAACCCGGCCGCGGTCAGCAGCCGGGCCACGCAGTCGCCGTAGGCCGCACCGCGGCCGTGGCCCACGTGCAGCGGGCCGGTGGGGTTGGCCGACACGAATTCCACCATCACCCGGGTGCCCGTCCCGATGTCGCTGCGGCCGTAATCGGCCCCGGCCGCGAGAATATCCGGCACCACCTGGCGGAAGGCCGCCGGGGCCAGACGGAAATTGATGAAGCCCGGCCCGGCGATTTCCACGCCGGCGATCCGCTCTGATGCCGGCAATGCCGCCACGATGGCCTCGGCAATCTGGCGCGGGGCGCGGCGGGCCGGCTTGGCCAGCGTCATGGCGATATTGCTGGCGAAATCGCCGTGGGCGGGATCGCGGGTGCGCTCCACGTGCGGCGCGTCGGGCGTGGTCACGTCGGGCAGCGCGCTGGCGGTCGCCTCGGCGAGCATCTGCTGGATCAGGGTCTTCAAGGTGTCGGGCCAACCGGGGGGGGTGCGCAAGGGGCGCGTAAGTGTAACGGGTGGCCGTGGGGCTGTTAACCGTTGGTGGCGCGGGCTTCCAGCAACTCGAAGAACCGGCCGGTCTCCGGTACCGGCAGGCCGCCGTTATCCAGCGCTGTCACGTCCACCACCTGCGCATCCGTGAAACCGGCCTGTTCCAGCGCGGCGGCGGCGTCCTGCTCGTGCTCGAACAACCGGTCGCCGAAATCCCCGCCGGTGAGCTGACCCAGCATCCGCAGGAATAGCGGCACCGCCAGGCCCAGGGAGCGGGCGCGGGCCCGCGGGTTGATGTCGGTGATATAGATGCCGCCGCCGAAGCCGCTCAGCAACCCGTGGAGGTTGGCCCAGGCCCGCGGCTTGTCGGCAAAGCCGAGGTAATCGGTCACGCCCTCGGTGATCGCCATCGCGGTGCCGCGCGCATGGCCGGCGGCGGTCCGCAGGCTGTCGCCGAAGTCGTCGGCCAGCAGATCGGCCGGGACCAACCGGTAGTTGGCGGGCAAGTCGAGCCCCGCCAGCCGGCGACGCTTGGCCACCACCATGCCCGGCAAGTCGGCCTCCACCACCCGCATGGCCGGAAAGGCCCGGGCCAGCGTCAGCCCGCGGGCCGACAGGCCGGCGCCCACGTCGAACAGCAGATCCGGCGACTGCTGGCGGATGCGCTGGCCGATCCAGTGATGCCGCAGCCGCAGGAAGGCCAGAAAATGGCCCGCCGGCTGGCCCAGCCAGCGCATCGGCATCAGCCCGAGCCGCAAGGCGTCATACCCGACGCGACCGGTCCAGGTATCGAAGGCCTCGGCGCCGGGAAAGCCGGCACGCCGCCAGGTCTGGGCGGTCACGTGGGCGGTGGGGGCGATGCGCGGGTTGCCGGTCAAATCAGTTCCTGCGGGTCGACGTCTACCGACCAGCGTACCCGACGGGCCTCGCGCAGACCGCCGACCGCCGGCAGCCAGGCCCGCAGGAAGCGATGCAGCGGTGCCCGGCTGGCGGCGTGGATCAGCAGATGCGCCCGGAAACGGCCGGCGCGGCGTTCCAGCGGCGCCGGCGCCGGGCCCCAGATCGCCACCGCTTCGTCAGCCGAGGACGAGGCCAGACCGGAGGCCGCGGCAAGAAAGCGGGTAGGCGCGTCGGCATCGGGGGCCTCGGCCTGCACCAGGGCGAGATGGCCGTAGGGCGGCAATCCGGCGGACTCGCGCTCGGCCAGGGCCGCGTTGGCGAAGGCGTCATACCCGGATCGCACCAGCGTGCCCAGCAGCGGGTGATCGGGATGGCGGGTCTGAAGCAGCACCTCGCCGGGGCGCTCGCCGCGGCCCGCGCGACCCGCCACCTGGGTCACCAGTTGCGCCATGCGTTCGAACGCGCGGAAATCGGCGGAAAAAAGGCCGTGATCGGCGTTGATCACGCCGACAAATGTCAGGGCCGGAAAATCATGGCCCTTGGCCAGCATCTGCGTGCCCACCAGCACGTCGGTGGTGCCGGCGGCAACGCTGGCGAGCATGCGTTCCAGGCTGCCACGGCGGGCGGTGGTATCGCGGTCAAAGCGGGCAATCCGGGCGGCGGGCAATCGTGATCGCAGCGCGGCGGCCACCCGCTCCGTGCCTTCGCCCACGGCAATCAGCTCGCCGCCGCCGCAGGCCTCGCACTCGGTCGGGGCTGGCCGGGCGGCGCCGCAGTGATGACAGCGTAGATTCCGGCCGCCCCGGTGCAGGGTCATGCCGGTATCGCAGCGCCGGCAGGGGGCGATCCAGCCGCAGTCATGGCAGATCATGGCCGGGGCGAACCCGCGACGATTGACGAACAGCAACGCCTGGCCGCCGGCCTCGACATGCTCGTGAACGCGCGCCAGCAGCGGTCGCGACAGCCCCTCCTCCAGCGGCCGGCTGCGCACGTCCAGCAACTGGATCGCCGGCGCCGATGCCCCGGTGGCGCGCGTGGCCAGGCGGGCGTGGCGGTATCGCTCGGCCCGGGCGTTGTGCAGGGTTTCCAGCGCCGGGGTAGCCGAGCCCAGCAGGATCGGCACGTCCAGCTGCTGCGCCCGGCGGATCGCCACGTCCCGGGCCGAGTAACGCAGGCCATCCTGCTGCTTGAACGAGGCGTCGTGCTCCTCGTCGATGACGATCAGGCCCAGGTCCGGCAACGGCGTGAACACCGCCGACCGGGTGCCGAGCACAATCGCCGGTCCGCCGGCCCGGGCCGCCAGCCAGCCCTCGAGCCGCTGCACCGCGGTCATGCCCGAATGCAGCACAATCAGCCGGCCGCCCACGCGGTCGCCGAAGCGGGCCACCAGCTGGGGCGTGAGCCCGATTTCCGGCACCAGCACCAGTGCCTGTCGCCCCTGCTGCAGCGTCGCCTGCAGCAACTGCAGGTAGACCTCGGTCTTGCCGCTGCCGGTCACGCCCTGGAGCAGGGTGACGGCAAATCCGTCGGGGGCGCTGTTGATGGTGTCGAGCGCACGGGCCTGGTCCGTCGTCAACGGCGGGCCGGGACGGGGCTCGGGCGGCTGCGCCGCGGGATCGCAATGCTCGATCAGCCCCTGTTCGGTCAGACGCGCCAGGACGGGGGTCGCGCGGGGCAGCAGGCTGCGCAGTGCGGATTCGGGATACCCATCCGGCGCCGCCGCGAGCTGTTCCAGCAACTGACGCTGGCGCGCCGCCCGTGGCGGTGCGTCGGTGAGAACCCGTCGGCCTTCACTCGAGAGACGCCAGTGGATAGCGGCCGGGCGCCGCGCGGGCTCGCCGCGACGCAACAGAACCGGCAGGGCGGTTGTCACGGTTTCGCCCAGCGCATGGTGGTAGTAGCGGGCGGTCCACTCGAGCAGTTCGCGCAGATCCGGGCCGAGCAGCGGCGTGTCGTCTATGACCTCGTCAATCGGCCGCAGCCGAGCCGTATCCACCGCCGCCTGTGCTGCGGTGCCAACGACCAGCCCGATCAACCGCCGGCGCCCGAAACTCACCCGCACCCGCCCCCCGATGACCGGTGACGGCCCGCTCGCGGGAGGCAGATAATCGAAAGCGCCGTGCACCGGGGTGGGCACGGCCACGCGGATGACGCCGGACATGGGCCAAGTGTAGACCAGGCCCGGGCCAACGGTTGTGGATAACTTTGGGGACAAACGGCGGACGCATCGCGCGATTTGCGGAACCTATCTTTTTCTATTATGGCGATATAGAAAGGCTATTTATATATTTTCTTTTAAACTCATATAGTTAAAAGCCCCCAATAGAACTCCGGCGACTGCACTGCCTTGAGGGCCCTAAACCTGCCACCGCACTGGAAATGTGCATAACTCTGACCGCGCGACGATAAACCCTTGGTTGCGCGGAGAAAAAAATCGAACGGTAGATCGTGCCGATCAACTTGGTACCGGCGCCCCATCGCCCCCTGAATCGGGGCGGTTCCGGGCATCATCGGAGCGTGATATAAGCGTGGTTACCGCTTGAGGTGACACCCGCAACAACGGCTCGATCGTGCAGCGGGTAACGGGGACACGCTTACCGGATTCTTCCAGGGAGACAATCATGAACCATAAGACAACCGGCGCGCTGGTTGCGCTAGTTCTGGCCACCGCGCCATGGGCGGCGCAGGCCGGCAAGGCAACCGTCCAGGCCACGGATGACAGTGGCAAGAGCATGAACATGGATTTCGAGTATCGCGGCGACAACCAGCTGCGCATGAGCGTGCCCCAGCAACAGGGCGGGTACATGCTGGTAGACGGCGACGCAGTTTACAGCGTCACCCAGCAGAACGGGCAGCCCATGGTCATGCGGCTGGACAAGCTCCTGTCGACCAGTGGTATGCAGGCGCCGGCCTTGCCGGGTGGCGACGTCGAAGGCGTCAGCAAGATGGAAAACACCGGCCGGACCGAGACCGTGGCCGGGATCCAGGGTGAAGTCTGGACGATGACCTACACCGATGCGGACGGGCAGACCCGCACCGACGAGGTCGTCGTCAGCGACGATCGGCGCGCGGTGGCGTTCTCGCAAGCCCTGACGGGCATGGGGCGGGCCATGGCGAAAGCGGCCGGTCAGCCGGCACAGGACGATCCGCTTGCCCGTCAGATGGAAGGCAAGGGGATGCTGCGCATGGGCTCGCAGATGCGAGTCACCGCCCTGTCCGATGCGGATCCGGCCGCGAGTCGCTTCGCGCTGCCCGCCGAACCCATGGAAATACCCGGCATCGGCTCACTGGGTGGCATGTTCGGCAAGCAGGCTGAACGCCAGCAGCAGCGAACCGAATCCCGCACCGAGAGTGAAACCAACAACGCTGTCGACAACGCGGTGGACAAGGTACTGGACAAGGCATTCAGCATCTTCGACTGACGCTGATACGCTCCACCGCATCAGGCACAACGCAAACCGCAGCGGAGAACCGACATGGCGGATTTCGACCTCGAACGCACCCAGTCCCTGCTCAAGGGGGCAGCGCTAAATCCCGAGCCCACCTGGGACAGCTTCCGCGCCGACAACCCCGACTGGACGCAAACCGCCGTGCTGGTGGCCGGCCCGATGATCGTGATCACCGCGGTGCTGGCACCGATCCTGGGCTGGATCTTCGGCACCAACATGCTGCCGGGCGCCGGCGGGTTCGTCACCCAGATCTTCGTGACCCTGATATTCGGCCTGATCGGCCTGGGTATTTCCGGCGCCGTGTTCGGCCTGCTGGCCGGCAGCTTCGGGGGCACCCAGAGCTTCGATAATGGCTTCGCCGCCGTCAGCCTGGCCGCGGTGCCCGGCTACGCCGGCCAGATCATCGGCACTCTGCCGCTGATCGGCTGGCTGATCGGCCTGGCGCTGAGCATCTACTCGATGGTTCTGCTCTATCGCTGCCTGCCCCGGTTCGTGGGCGTGCCCCAGGAAAAGCGGGTCGGGCATTTCGTGGTGGGTTTGATCATCCTAGTCGTGATCTACGCCATCATCAGCTTCCCGCTGGCGGGGCTGTTCCTCACCGGCAGCGGCGTGCCAGCCGTCTAGCCCCCGGCTCGGCCGGCCACCCGCGCCAGCTCACCGAGCATCATCAGGGTCAGGCCCCAGACGGTCTGACCCTGATGGACACGGCTGGGCATGGGCACGCGCAGCGGGCCGACCCGCCAGGCAAAGGTGCGCCGGTGCTCACGCCCGACGACCACCGAAAGCGGTAGCCAGAAAATCTCGGCCACTTCATGGTTGCCGTCCAGATCGCCGGCCTGTTCGGGGTAGCGGTAGACGAACGGCGACACCACCATCGGCAGTGGTCGGCCGTGAGCACGGGTCAGCCGGTCGTGCAGGCGGCCGATGCGATCGGTTTCGGTCAGCACCAGGCCGGTTTCCTCAAACGCCTCGCGGCAGGCGGCGGCGCCACCGCCGGCATCACCGGTGGATAAACGACCGCCCGGGAAGGAGACATCGCCGGACCAGGGGTCACCCGCCCGCCGGGCCCGGCGCGTCAGCAGTACCTGCGGCCCGTCCGGGCCGGGGGCGACCACCACTGCCACGGCCGCGCGGATGAAGCGGCGGCGCGCGGGCAGGCGCAGCGGACGATGGCGCCGCAGGGCGGATTCGAGCGCGGGGAGGTCGTTCATGCGGCGCGAATGACGGAATCGGCTTGATCCGGCCTGAAACCATCCGCCACCAGGTAGGCCCA